>JAUIKB010000136.1 GCA_030430975.1 Polyangia bacterium | reverse complement strand
CGAGAGGCAGGTCGCTCGGGTCCGATTCAACGAACGGGATCTGCTGGGTTGCTCCGTAGGCCGAGGACGTCGAACCGAACACGAAGTTCGTCACGCCGTGGGCCTTGGCGGCTTCCAGCAGGTTCAGCGTCCCGACGGTGTTTACGTCCAGGTACAGGTGTGGATGTTCCGTCGAGTTGCGCACACCCGGCATAGCCGCCAGATGGACGATGTGCGTCACATCGCGTTCACCCACGAGTCGGGTCAACGCTTCGACGTTCCGAATGTCACACTCGACAAACTCAAACGCAGCCTCTGGGCCAATCGCGCTGCGCACATCCTGTAGGTTCGCGCGCTTCCTCGCCGGCGCGTAGTAGTCATCGAAATTATCCAGGCCGAGTACGCGCTCACCCGAAGCGATGAGAAGCTCAACGAGATGGCTGCCGATGAACCCCGCAGCGCCTGTAACTAAATAGGTCGCGGACACAGTGACGACTTCTATCATGGGTGAAGTTCCGACGACGAAGCATCACGCACCCGGAACGCGTTTGGGCTACTCACCTGTGCCGAGGTTGGGCTAGCCACTATGACATCACGTGCACAATTGTGTGGCAACTTGTGCCAATCGCCGCGTCTGTGGCGCGCGGAACTGCCTCCGTCGTCTCGACGCTGTATCCTGTTCCGCATGGCCCCCGACTCAACCGCGTTCAGCGACAGCCAGTACGACGCCTTCTGTCCACCCGGGATCGAGCATCACTACTGGAACGGCGCGCGCAATCCGTTGATCGCCCAACTACTTAGGCGCCACGGCCTCGCCTCGACGGCGCTACTGGAAGTCGGTTGCGGAAAAGGCATCGTGCTTCAGTACCTGCATGACGCAGGGTTTAACTGCCGCGGTGTCGAACTCGCCGACGTGCGCCCTCGAGCGGCGATCGAGCATCTGGTCACCACCGGTACAGCGGCGGAACGCCTTCCCCAAGGCGAACGCGACAGCTACGAAGCGCTGCTGCTGCTCGATGTGGTCGAGCACATCGAGGATCCAGCATCGTTCCTCATGACGCTCGTTGCGCGATTTCCGAACGTGCGAAAGGTCGTCATTACAGTTCCCGCCCGGGCGGAACTGTGGTCCGACTATGACGAGTACTTTGGACACTTTCGACGCTACAACCTGGAAATGATTCGCGCTCTGGCCCGGGACGCCGGACGATTGAGAGTCGACGAAGCGCGCTACTTTTTCCGTTGCCTTTACCCCCCGGCGCGCTTGGTCAGCTGGCTTAAGGCATCTCGCACAACCACCCCCAGCGCACCATCGGGGGCTGCGCGGACAGCTCATCGGCTGATCGCCAGCGTCCTGAAAGCGGACTGGCATGTTTTACCGGGCGCGGTGCCCGGGTCCTCGATCGCAGCCGTGCTCAGCGTTCCCTGAAACGCGCGCCGGCACGCGACGTGCAGGGCGGGGGTCCCGTCCGCGTGCCCCAGGCCAACTCTCCCCGCACTCCCGTGTTAAGGAACCGCCCATGCCAGGAATGCAAAAACCCACGACTGACGCTGAGGTAGCCGAGTTCAACAACGTGTTCGCACGCGAGCACGATATCAATGCGTACTACGAGGACTCAGGCTTCCTGATCCGGTTCATCGAGCGCAAGCGCCTGCAGCTCATCCGACGCTTGGCGCAGCCGAAGCCGGTCGATCGGCTCCTGGAGGTCGGCTGCGGCGGAGGGCACGTCTTGCGCGAGTTCCCCGAGTGCGAACTGACCGGCGTCGACGTCTCGAGCGAGATGCTCGCCAAGGCCAAGGTCAACCTCGCCGACTTCCGAGCCACACTTCAGCATGGGCCGCTGGCCGCCCACGAGTTCCCAGCGGACTCGTTTGACATCGTGGTCTGCACCGAAGTGCTCGAACACGTGCTCGATCCCGAACCGATCCTTGCGGAGATCGCGCGGGTTATCCGACCCGGCGGGCGCGTCGTGATCACGTTCCCCAACGACCACCTCATCAACGGCCTGAAGGACGTGATCCGCAAGACCCACCTGACGTCGGTTCCGCCGTTCAGGCGCATCGGCTGGGGCGGCGATCACTACCACTTCCACGTTTGGACGGTTCCGGAGATGCGCTCGCTACTTTCGAAACACTTCGACGTCGTGGACGACGGATTCGCGCCCAACCAAGCGTTGCCGATTCGCTGCTGCTTCGGTTGCCGCGGCCGCTAGCCGGAACACGCATGCCAATCTCCAAAGAAACGCACGAGCTCGTCGACGGCGCCAGCGTCGTCGTGAGCGGCGGCTGCGGGTTCATCGGGTGTCAGCTGACTCGACGGCTAGCGGACCTCGGTGCGAAGCGGGTCCTTGTTATCGACAGCCTTCGCTACGGCAAGCGCGAGAATCTCGACCCGCTGCCCGCCGGAGTGGAAATCCGTCAGTTCACCGTCGGCTCAGATGAGCCGGCCGACTTAGACCTGGATGGCTACGACTACTTTTTCCACCTAGCAGCCGAAAAACACAACCAGTCAAAAGACAGCCCGCAAGCGGTGTTTCGCGCCAACATTGCCGGAACCCACGCGCTGATGACGGCTGCCGCCGATGCGGGCGTAAGAAAGACCGTGTTCTCGTCATCGCTGTACGCCTACGGCTCGATGCATGCACCGGCGATGGTCGAAACCGACGTGCCGAACCCGCGCACGGTGTACGGAATCTCCAAGCTTGCCGGCGAGCACGTGCTCCAGCAAGTCTGCGCTGGCCAGCCCATGACCGGCACATCGCTTAGATACTTCTTCGTGTACGGGCCGCGGCAGTTTGCCGGACTAGGCTACAAGTCGGTCATCATGAAGAACTTCGAGCGCATTCTCGCTGGCGAGCCTCCCGTCATCTTCGGGGACGGTGAACAGGCACTCGACTACACCTACGTCGACGACGTGGTCGACGCGACCATCGCCGCGCTCGCCCCGACGGCCGATGGCGAGGTCATCAACATCGGGTCAGGCAAGGCTACTTCCATTAACTCGCTCACCGAAAAGATGCTCGGCGTGGCTAGGTCCGACCTACAGCCCAAGTCGGGGCCAGCCGACTGGACTGCCGGAACCAGCCGCTTCTGCGATCCTTCAAAAGCCAAACGCATCTTGGATTGGCAGGCGACAACCAGCTTCGACGAGGGACTCAAGAGCACCCTCGACTGGGCGGCGTCGGACCATCAACCCTAACCGCCTCGCAGCGCATTCTTAAGGTATCGACATGACTTACGAGCTATCGGTCGTCGCACCCTGTTACAACGAAGAAGGAAACGTTCGGGAGCTGAGCGAGCGGCTTCTTCGGGTGTTCGAGCGCAAGAGCATTCGAGGTCAAGTCGTCCTGGTCAACGATGCCAGCACCGACGGAACGGCAAGAGCGATCGACGCGCTCAGCGCTGAGTTTCCAGACGTCAAAGCGATTCATCATGCCCAGAACCAGGGCATTGAAGGCGGCTGGCGAACCGGTACGGCTGAAGCCGACGGCGCGGTCGTGTGCTTCATGGATGCCGACCTTCAGAACCTTCCAGAAGACGTGGCGCGCCTCTATCGCGAGCTAAAACTCACCGGTGCCGACATGGTCCAGGGCTACCGGAGCTCGGTCGGAAGGCTGAAAAACTCCCGCTATATCCTCAGCAAGACGCTCAATACCATGCTGAATACAGCCTTCGGCATGAACTTGCGCGACAACAAGTCCGGGTTTGTGATCGCGCGAAAGGAGACGATGGCCGACGTGCTGCGCCATCGGATGAAGTACAAGCACTTCCAGACGTTCATCACCGTGTCGGCCGTCGCCAAAGGCTACTCCGTGCGAGAGATCGAAACGCTCTTCCAAAGCCGACTTGTCGGCGAGTCGTTCATTCCGAGCACGCCCGTGTCCTTGGTCACCAACGTTCTGCTGGATGTGGGCAAAGCGATGGTGGAATTCCGCCTGCGCCGCAAACCTGAGAACATCCTTGGGGAGTTCCTTGAGCACAACCCGCCACCGCGACGAGACCCTCCGCTCAGCCCTGCGCGGCAGGCGAGCTTTGACGCCTACTGCGCAACGATGCCGCTGCACAAGTGGATGATCACGTCTCAAGCCAAGACTTACTATGAAGAGCTCAAGCAGAGCCAATGGCTGACCCCCGACAAGGTGAAGGAGCTGCAAGAGCTCAAGCTCCGCCGCCTGATCGAACACAGCTACCGCCACGTTGCCTTCTACCGCGAGCGCATGGACGCGACAGGCATCACACCCGACGACATCCAGACGCTGGATGATCTGAGCAAGCTTCCGATGCTCACCAAGAAGGACGTCAGGGATAATCTCTACTTCGACTTGTTCTCTGACAACCATAACAAGCGCCAGATCCTGAAGGTGAACACGAGCGGTTCAACGGGCGAACCGTTCGTCTGCTACGCGGACCGACATCAGCTGGAGATTCGATGGGCCACGACGCTCCGAGCGATGGAGTGGACCGGCTATCGATGGGGCGATCCTCAGGTTCGACTGTGGCACCAGACAATCGGAATGTCGAAGAGCCAGCAGCTACGTGAGCGCTTCGATGCGCTGTTCAGCAAGCGGATGTTCGTGCCGGCCTACGAGATGAAGCGCGACCAGATGGCTGAGACGATCGATCGGATCCGGCAACACAATCCCACCTTAATCGACGGCTATGCGGAGTCGTTTAATCTGCTCGCTGAATTCGCGAAACAGCATCGCACCGATGATCTAAACGTACGTGGCATCGTTTCCTCGGCGCAAATCATGCCTGACAACGTTCGCTCGGTGATCGAGGAGAGCTTCGGATGCCAGGTTTTTGACAAGTACGGAAGCCGGGAGTTCAGCGGCATCGCATACGAATGCGATGCGCACGACGGCCACCATGTCATGGCCGAAAGCTACATCGTAGAGATCCTGAAAAACGGCGAACCCGCGGCACCCGGCGAACTTGGAGAGGTCGCGATCACCGATCTCAACAACTACTGCATGCCGATGATTCGCTACCGGATCGGCGATCTGGCAGTCGCGATGGACAACAGCGTGCCCTGCGCATGCGGTCGCGGCCTCCCGCGCACCGGCCGCATCGAAGGCCGAGTTCAGGCGATCATTTTTGCGAAGAACGGGACCTTCCTACCCGGCACGTTCTTCGCGCACCTATTCAAAGACTACGACCATCTGATCCGCCAGTACCAAGTCGAGCAAGTCGAGGTCGGAAGCATCACATTACGCATCATCAAGGGCCCGCGATTCACAGACGCGGGCTTCGAGGAGGTGCTGGCCGAGCTGCGCAAGTTCCTCGGCGACGACACCGCGATTCAGCTCGAGTTTGTCGACGACATCCCCCTCGTGCGCACTGGCAAACATCAGGGCAGTATTTCGAAGCTAGCCGTCGACTTCCAGTCGATCGATCCCAACAAGCGCGCCAGTTAGTCCTGCGCACTGGGCGGCACACGATTGGGCGGGCGCCCAGGGGGCGCATGCAGCATCGCCTTGGTCAGAAAAGGCGTCGCCAACGGAATCAGGTCGATGCTTGGGTCGAGCTGCTTGCCAAGTCCTTCGGCGACGAGCATCGCTAGGTTCACCACCGTGAACGTCGGATCGATCTGTACCTTGTGGCGGCGCAGTACGTTCATCATCCCGCTTACGGCTTCGCTCACTTCAACCTCGCCGAGCGTCTTTCCGTACAGCCCTTTGAGGTACTCGACTACTTCGGTTTCGAACGCCCGGTAGTCCTTAGTCCCCACGGTCGGAGCGTACCCGTAGAACACGCGCGCGGCGTCCTCGCCCTTTTGCTGCGACAGCGCCATAAACGTCTCGACCCAAGGACGAAAGAGGTCGCGCGGAATCTCGGTTACCATACCAAGATCTATCAAAACGACATCACCAGCTTCGGTCAGGATGATATTACCCGGATGTAAATCGGCGTGAACGAACGCGTCGATGAACACCATCTTGAGGATGCACTCGGCTCCGGCACGCGCCGTCGCAGCGCGACCCCCGCCGACCTTCTCGGGTTCGGTCGCTTTGACGCCATCGACGTACTCCATCGTAATCACCCTAGGCGTGCACAACGCCGGGTATAGTTTGGGGACTCGCACGTGTTCGACGTCCGCGAAATTCTGCGCAAATCGGCGATTGTTTTCGGCCTCCGCCGTGAAATCCAGCTGGTCCGCTAACGCCCGACCGAAGCGCTCCACCGAACCCGGCAGGCTCAGCAGACGGACCGTGGGAATTCGGTCCAACAGCCGCGCGCCGAAGGCAAGGATCGAAAGGTCACGGTCGATCTGGTCCGCAGCGTCAGGGCGTTGAATCTTGACCGCGACGCGTTCACCCGACGCGAGGCGGCCCTCGTGCACCTGCGCCACCGACGCCGCCGCGATGGGCTCCGGCGAAAGCTCCACCAGTTGTTGACGCTTGGTGCCGAGTTCTTCGTCTAGCACGGCATCCAAACTATCGAACGACGCCGGTGCCACCGAGTCCTGGAGATCCGCCAGGTGCTGCGTATAGCCGGGGCTGAGCAGGTCTGGGCGCGTGCTCATGATCTGGCCAAACTTGATGAACGTGGCACCCAAGCGTTCGAGCAGCCGCGCGATGTGTTTGCCACGCAGCACGTCCCGCTCGTGTTGTGAGAGACGGCCTGCGGCCACGCGCGCGAAGCAGTAACTGACCACCGACCACATCACGCTCAACGTGATCGCGATCGAACGGAAGTAGAGCCTGAGAAAGCGCATCTAAAACGCGCGACTCAAACGCAGCGCGAACAGCGGCACGAATCGCGCCGTTTCGTCGACGGCACGGTCAAGCGCAACCGGATCGACATCGTCTTTCTTGAGCGTCGAATCCTCGGTGAACCCGATATACGCCAGGTACCTGAGACCGACGCTCGCCGTGATGTGATACGTCTGGTGATATTTCCACGCGTGGCCTATCTCGGCGAACACGTTGTGGGTAAACGTGCCCAGGTCGAATTTGTCTACGAACAGGTAGCCGAGCGACACGTACGGACGAAAGCCAGCGAACTTCCCGTACAGCCGCGCCGCGCCGGTATAGTGCCGCGCCGGATTGACCTCAAACCCCGCGCCACCATAGAGATCCAGGCCAGCGAAACCAACATTGAGGACCCCAAAGAGAATCGCCAAGTTGCCCTCCGGTCCCGCGCCGGCCGCAACTTCGGCAACCACGCGCCGCGTGGACTGATTTGCAACGGCGCCGAACGGCTCATCCTTCTTGTAGATCTCGCGGCCCTCGGGGCTACGAACGCCGAACTCCTTGGCTTGCGCCGGAGGCGTCCATACGCACGCCGTTCCCGCGATAACCAGGACAACGGCTCGCTTCATAGCGCCCTCCCGAATACCACAGTAAAAAACCCTTCCCAGGACTCGACCCGCTTGAGCCGGTTGAGTTCGTCCTGAGCTCGGGCATTATTGATGCCGTTCGGGTCGAAGAGGAAGTTGTCGATCAACTCGCCGGCGAACGCGAAGCGAACACCGCTAAACAACTGCACGCGCAGGCTGCCGGACCTGAGCAGCGTTGTGCCGAGTTCCAGCGGACTGAGCGCAGCGAGCCAGTAGTGGTCTTTGAGGCGCACTTCGAAGTGCGTTCCCACACCGTAGCTAACCTCGACGCCGTAGGGCTCGATGTAGCTGCGGAAACCGCCAACGGTGAGAATGCGATACTCATTGAACGCCTGGGGCACGTTGATCAGCGCGCGGATGTAGGGCGAGAACTCTTTCCACTTATAAGCAACGGACACGCCGTAGAGTTGGTCGCGAAGCAAACTGCTCCCCAGGTCACGCTGCCCGGCGCGCTCAAACGCGACGCCAAGGACCCAATAGTTCGGCTTGGCTAGCTCCCATTCCTTGGGAAGCACCGCGTCTTGCTCGGGTAGGCGGTCGAACTGCTCGTCGGTCAATCCCGTGGTCGGATCGACGCGATCGCCGTCGGCAGCGCTGGCGATGCGCGGCGTGACCGCTGAGGCCGAGCCGACGGTAACGGCCATCCAGAAGAGCCAATTGTTGGTGAAATAGCGCACGCGCAGCGCTACGGTATCAGCGTCTAGCCCCATGGTGAACCGCACCCTGCATCGAGTTCTAACTACCTTCGCGGGCAGCTGCTTGCTCGCTACGCAGCTGACATGCACACCGCTACTCGACGCCTGCACTGAAACGGACAGCACCCTAGCCTTTTTCTCGCAGGGAGACTGCATCTTCACGAACGCCACCTACTTTCGCGGGCACGAGTGGCTCACCTTCTTGGCCAACGAGGACGTGCCTCGTGACGATCGGTTCAGCTCTGGAGACATCGACGCGATCATCGAGGGCAATCGGCGCGTCGACTTTCCCAAAGAGCTGCTCGTGCACCTCAATAGTTCCATCCCCGACTACCTCAACGCACTGATCGATCATCACGATCGAAAAGACAACCAAGCCATTCACTTCTTACTGGACGAACGCAACCGCACCCCCGAAGCGGCCGAAAACGCCTATCAGCTGCTTATCGATCTCACCGACCGAGCAGTAACAGACTTCAATACCAGGCCGTTGCGATCCCTTACTCATATGGTTCAGGACTCGTTCAGCCACGCGCACTCCAGCCGGGAGTCGGACAACGCGGACGCTCCCTGGTGCGTGCGGAAGGTCAAAGCCTACATCGAACGAGCGCCTGGATTCGATACGCCTGACATCGAGTTCCACGGGACGGACGATGACAGCGTCGGGCACGTGTCGACTGAGGATTCTATCTACCGCACTGGACGCGACTGCGCCGACCCCCAGGGCAAGTCGCAGGTCAAGAACTGTCTCAGCGAGGAGGCGAAGCGTGCTCAAGAAGCGACGACCGCGTACCTGGTCGCCGTCCGAACGTCCGTGAGACAGGCGCCCCGAGAACCCATCGCTCGCCGCGCATTCGTCGAGAAGGAAGTGAGAGCGTTCATCGCATCCCATCTTCATCTATGCGAAGGTGCGAATTGATGAAACGCGGCGCAGTGCGGGCTTCACTCAAAGCGCTGGCGGTGGGAGCCACGTGCTTAGCGGCATCCGGCTGCACGCTGCCCGTCAGCAAGCAAGCGCTGTGGTCGCCGCTGGAACGCACGCCGAGTCCCCACGCGACGTTTGTCACCGAAGAGGACAGCGGGCTGGCACTGTTCGGATTGATCACGCTCAGCGAGCCGGACCACTACGCTGTGCTGCTCGAGCGGGCACGCCGACGCAACAAATGCACGCGCCTCCACCATGCGCAGCTCGACTACTTCCAGGACTACTGGATCATCGTGGCGTTTCCAGTCGCGCGCCTGACGGTCCTGTGCGACCGACCGCCACCACAGCTAATCGAACAGCTGCCCAAGACGCCGCCTCCGTAGCCGGGTAGCGAGCATAGGCGACGCCAATCCGGTACACTGGTGGCGTGCAACGTTATCAATGGGTCGCGCCGCTGGCGCTAACCGCGACGCTGGCGAGCGGGTGTGGCGGTGATGACAACACCGGAAGCGACGCCAGCGGCGGAGCCGCCGGAACAACTGGCACGGGCGGTGGCGCGGGCACCGGTGGCGGCGCAGGTACGGCCGGCACCGGCGGCGGTGCTGGTACGGCCGGCACCGGTGGCGGCGCAGGTACGGCCGGCACCGGTGGCGGCGCCGGTGCGGGCGGCACCGGCGGCGGTGCTGGTACGGCCGGCACCGGTG
>JAUIKB010000135.1 GCA_030430975.1 Polyangia bacterium | reverse complement strand
TCACGATCCAAGTCAAGCCCCACGACGTCTTCACGCGGGACGGCGACAACGTTCATTGCGAAAAAGCAATATCGTTCACTCAGGCAACGCTTGGCGGTGAGATCCCCGTCGCAACACTACACGGCAAAGTGAACCTGCGTATCCCACCGAGTACCCAGTCTGAAACGACACTGCGACTGCGCGGCAAGGGCATCCCTCATCGTTTTCGCAAAGGTAATGGCGACCTGATGGTCACCGTGCGGGTCGCCGTCCCCACCGAGCTGAGCCCGCGAGCCCGCGAGCTGATCGAGCAGCTCGGCGACGAACTGGGTGAGTCCGTGGATCCGCAGGACCAGACGCTGATGGATCGACTCAAGGGCCTGTTCGGATGAACGCTCCGCGGGCGGTTACGTTCGACTACGGCCAGACGCTCGCCGAGCAGGACAGCGAGTTGTTGGCAAAGCGACTCGGCGAGCGCGGCGCAAGGGTTGTCCCAGCGCGCGTGGATGCATCGAGCGATGCCGCGTGGCGAGTCTACAACGCCGCCAAGCGCGACGGGTACGAGGGTGAGGACGCTTGGTGCAGGTTCATGTCTGCGCTGCTCACCCACGCGGGAGCAACCGAGCTTGGGGCCTTCGGGGGCTCCGTCGACGCGGCGGCGCGCTGGCTGTTTTCGGAACAGCCGAAGCGGAATCTGTGGCGTCGACCGCTGCCGGGAATGTTCGAACTCGTCAAGAAGCTCAAGGCGAACGGCGTGCCGGTCGGCATCGTGTCGAACTCCGAAGGGCGTTTGATCGAGCTCGTGCGCGAGCTCGATCACGTGGACGACTTCATCGTGGTCGCCGACTCGGGCGCGCTCGGGTTTGAGAAGCCCGACCGCCGGATCTTCGATCACGCTGCCGCGGCGCTCGGCGTAGATGTGGCGTCGATCGTGCACATCGGGGACGCCTGGGAAGCCGACGTCGAGGGCGCGGTGCGGGTCGGTGCCAGAGCGATATGGTTTAGCGCTCACGACGGACGCCCCCTGCCCGACGGGGTGCGCGTCGCCAGCACCGCTCCAGGCGTCAGCGCGATCCTGACAGACTGGGGTTTGCTTCCGGCGCGGGCCTGTTAGTCTCGGCCACCGCGACTTGCCTCAAGCTTCGCCGCGATTTCTGCGCCTAGCTCGCTCGCGCGATTCGTCGCCGTATCCACCGCGTCGATCAGTGTGCGCCGCAGGCCACCTGATTCCAGCGTGTGAAGGCCCGCTATCGCTGTGCCGCCGGGACTCGTCACCATGTCCTTCAAACGACCGGGGTGCTCACCGGTGTCGAGCAGCAGCTTTGCTGAGCCGAAAACGGTCTGGGCGGCGAGCAACAGTGCCGTCTCACGATGCAGGCCGACCTTCACGCCCCCGTCAGCGAGTGCTTCGATGATCAGCATGATGTAGGCGGGCCCGGAGCCGGAGAGGCCTGTCACCGCGTCGATCAGCGACTCGTCGAGAACCACCGTCCGCCCGACCGCATCGAACAGCCGCTTCACCAGCGCGACATCTTCATCGGTAGCGTGTTCGCCCGGAGCGATCGCGCTGGCGCTCGCTTGAGCGATGGCAGCGGTGTTGGGCATCACGCGCACGACGGACGTGCCGTCAGGCAGCCGGCTCTCGAACGCTGCGATCGGGACGCCAGCCGCGATGCTGACGACGAGGTGCTCCGCGCGAAACGCGTCGCCACACTCGTTCAGAACGCGGTCGATGACTTGAGGTTTGACGCCAAGCACCACGACATCGGCCCAATCGATCAGTGCCGCGTTGGTCGGGAACGACACGACACCAAACTCGCTCTTCAGTGCCTCGACGCGATCAGTTCGAACATCCGCAACGCCGAGATTGCCAGGCTGCAGGATCTCCGCTCCCAACATGCCGGTGATTAGGGCGCCGGCCATGTTGCCGGCACCCAACATCCCTATCTTGCGTTCGGTCATTGTCCGTATTCTTCGTCGTAATCGGCGAGCGACGCTTGGACCACTTTGAGTGCATGCTCCAAGCCATAGGTCTCACCGACCTGCATCGTTGGGGCGGATTGCCCGGGCACGAGCTTGTACGTAGCGAAGTAGTGGCGCAATCGCTCGACCAGGACCTTCGGTAGCTGCTCGATCGTCTCGACATGCTTCCAAACGCTGTCGTTCTCCAAAACAGCGACGATCTTGTCGTCGGCTTCGCCCCCATCGATCGCGGCGAGACCGCCGACGACGCGAGCGTTCACGATCACCTCAGCACGGTTGATCGGCCGCTCGCTGAAAACGCAGACGTCGAGCGGGTCGCGATCACCTTGGTCGCAACCCTTTGCCAACGCTCCGACTCGGTTGCCGCAATACGTCCGCGGAATGAACCCATATAGGGTTGGCGGCTGCGAGCTGCTGCGCTGAGGCCGGTCGACGCGAAGATATCCCGTGACCTTATCGATCTCGTACTTGACGAGGTCGAAGGGCGTGATCTCGATATAGGCTTGAACGAACTTGGGTACTTCGCGCCCCGCCTCAAGGCCATGCCACGGGTGAGGGCGCCACTTATAGAACGGCTGAGGAAACGTCATTCAGTCCAGTCGATCTCCGTCGTTCCCATGGTCCGATAGCGCTTATCGACTTCGTCCATGAGCTCCATCCACCAGCTCTCGGTCTTGGGACCCTTCTCGCGCACGCTGTCAGTAAAGAACGTGCCGCGAATGCACTCCGTCTCTTCGCCGGACTTGTTCGGACGGCAGCGCCCGTCGACGTACACCATGATGGCCTTAGGCAGGCGCGTCGCCGAAGAGTCGGCTGTCGTGTTCATCCAGTTCTTGAGAAAGATGATCGCGGCCTTCAGGTCTTCCGGTGTCTGACCGTATCCGTGAAGCATGAAGATCACGGGGTAGCGCTTATCTTGGCTGTTGGCGTTGGCGTAGCCGGGCGGCAGGTTGACGCTGACCGGGCCCGTCCGGCCGCGCGAGTCCGTGAAATCAAAGTCGCATGCGCCCTTGATCTCGCACTCGTCGACGCCGGGAAGCGGCTCCAGCTCGGACGCCTCGTCTAGCGTGCGGGGCGCGTCCGGCCAGTGAGACCCGATGTAGTACAGCGCCGACTGTAGACGCCGGACGATCTCATCCGCGGTGCCGACGTGCTGACCGCTGCCCTGCTTGATATCAGCCGCCGTCGGATCGATCGCTCCGTATCTGAGCATTACGGTCTCAGGAATGTCGCGGAAGCGGGTGTTGCCGGCCACATACAGGTTGGGTGACGTCGGGTCTTGTCCGGGCAAGAACTCGGGTCCGGTGTAGTAGTGAGCCACACGCCCTCGTGCGGCGAGCTCGCCGGTCAGGGCTTGCGCGCTCACGGCGAAGTTGAACAGGTCGCGGGTACCACCATCGGACCACACCGAAACGCGCGAGCTGGCCGCGTCGTCGAACGGCTCGGAGGGTGTTGCTTTGGGGTCCTGCGCGATCACGCTGCGTGAATCTCGCTCCAGGAACTTCGCGTAGCCCGGCGCGTAGTCGAACTTACCGTTGCCTTCGCCGAAGTCGTACGGACTCGTGCTGGTGTTGGCGACGCCATCAAGTCCGAAGTCGTCGTACGACTCGCCTTCGTCGTAGCGATAGTTCCCCTCAGTGCCTTTCGGATTGTACTGAGGATGCCAATCGTCGCCGGCTGGGTCCTCGTTCTCGCCGGCCTTGTATCCGTCCTCATCGACGCTGGCCTTACCGTCAGGGCCCAAGTCCAAGAACGGCTCGTGCCCCTGGAAGATGACGGGCTCGTTTTGGTCTCGGACGCCGTTGTCGTTGTAGTCGACGGCCAGCGCCAGCTCCATCGGCTTGTCGTTGCCCTGGTCCGACCACGTGTTCGCGTAGGGCGACAGCGCTTCGTTTTGTGGCGAACCGTCGCAGAACGTGATGACCGGCCAGGTGCCCTTCGAGTTGAAGTCTTTATCGTAGAAGTTGTCGAGCCGCAGCACGTTGGCGCAGCGCTCGGCTGGGCACTCGCTAGCCAGGGTGCGTTGCTTTTCCTCGTCCGGGTGCCCACTGATCGGATCGATCCACACCGCACACTCACGATTCGACCGATTTCCGACCACAGACGGATGATCGATCGGCACGCCAGCCGGCAGGTTCTCGGCGCCCGCCGCGGAGTTGTATCCACCCGGGTTCCCAAACATCAACGAGAGGTCGCGGAAGATCTGCACGTATTCTTCACGCGGGAAGCGCCCGCCGTTTCCGTCGCGCGGGTACTCGTACCACCACTGGTTGAAGCTCGACGTGTGCTCATAAGGCAGCATCGGCTCGGCCAGCGGCGGGTCCATCGCCGGAACGTTGTCGCCATCATTGGTGGCGAATCCGGCGATATGGTTGTTGCGGATGTGTCCGAGCAGCCACGTCCACTCGACGGGTCCGCCCAACGGCGCGAGGGCGTCGAAGCGCTCGTGATTACGGAAGCCCGCCATGGCGGTTCCGCCGCCGCCCATCGACACGCCGATCACCGCTCGGTGCGTCAGGCGGCGCTTCTTGACGGACGAGCCAGCCTTGGTGCCGACAATCGCTTGATACGTACCGAGCCAAGGCGCCATGAACTCAAGCCGCCAGCCGCCGTCACCTTTGACAATGCGCGGGTTAGCGACCGGAATGGCGCGCGGCGTCGCTGCTCTTGGCCCGGTATAGCTAACCGTCACGTGACGCTGCCCGGCACCCTCGGGGAAGGCCGCTGGGTTCATCGGTAGACTGAAGGGGATCTCGCGCTGAAACCGCTTGTCCGCGGGTCCGAACTCAACCGCCGGCCCGAGCGCCTTGTAGCCGTCAGGGACCTGGTCGTCCGCACACGCGATGGTGGTATCGAAGGGATCTACGCTCCACAGGTACGAGCCCTCGTTAGGTTTGGTAGCCCCAGCCTGAAAGCCGATCGATGCCGCCGCCAAGCCGCCCTTGCCGCTGACCGTCTTGCCGGAGTCGACGCGACCACTGCCGCTACCGCTACACTTTGGAATGTCGGCCGACTGCACTTCTATGTCGAGCTCGGCCGTCGCGTCAGTACCGTCGCCACGCGGCACGCTAACGGTGAGCTTCGTGGTGCCCGCCTCTACCGCGTTGACCGTCGTCGTGATTCGCGCGTTGAGCAGATCGACGTGCGTTGCGGGTGGCGTCTCGATTACCTTTTCGTCGCCACTGGCGAACGAGACCGTTTCCCGTTGGCAAAAGTCGGGGTCCACGACAAGCGTGACGTCGCGAGTCGTTCCAGGCGCCATGACTACCGTCCCCGACTCGAAACGAACGCGCACGACCTCCGGCTCCGGGTCGAAGCACTGTTCGCCCGGGCCCGGTTTCGGCACAGGACCGGCATCGTCGCCGGCGTCTGCAGAGCCGCCCGACCCGCCAGCACCACCGCTGCCCGGGTCGCCCTCTGTCTCGGACGAGCAGCTGGCGGCAAAAACAAGCGTGCACACCAGAGGTGCGACGAACAACGGACGAAGAGAAAGCGGCTTGGACAAGTTGCCTCCAGGGCTGTGCAGCAGGGCGGTAAACTTACGGCAAAGCTGGCAAACTGTCACAGGACGCCGCTCGGTTACGGGCCAATACCTGCAGATCCTGCGTGAAATCGCCTCCTAGGCGAGTCGCCGGGGCCCCGCGGGCAAGCGATGAGCGCCCCCTGAAGAGCTCTGCGGCACGCGTCGACACGCGCAGCGCTCAAATGATAGTGTCCGCGCAGAGGGGCCGGGGGGGGACAGCCTCACTCCACGCGGACCATCGCGAGGTAGCAGTAACGCCTGGAGGGCGCAACCGTTTGCGGTTGCGCCCTCTTCGCTTGCACGTGGTCACAGGCGACAGGTGAACGCGTAGTGTTCACGTCCGTCGGAGCTCGACGCGACCATCTGAACGGTAGGTCCGTCGCCCGGCGCTACGTCGGCTCGCATGCCGCCCTTGGGCAGTGAGCCCGACCACCCGGTGGACAGCCGCTCCGCGCACACGCCTTCATGCGAAGCGATCACCCTTACCTTCGGGCTGCTCGCGCGAAGTGACGAGGCAGTGCCTGTGAATGTTATCGACGGCTCGACAGGAGCGGTCTCTGTGATGACCCAGCCGTCCTCGTCGCTATCACAAACGCGCGCCTTCGATCCGAAAGACGTCGGTTCGATAACCAGCGCCTCACCGGCTTCGCCGGTCGCGGGATCGAGTGGGTAGACATGCCATTTCTTGGTGTTGCTGCGCAGGCGATCCGACCACGCAAGGAGACCCAGCGCGTCTCCTCGCGCCGACCGAACGAGCTTGATCTGAATCCCGGCAGAGTAGCGCCCCATCGTTGGGTACTCTTTGAAGGTCGCCAGCCGGTCTCCTTCCACTCTGTAGAGGCTCACCGAGTACGAGTTTGCCGTGCTGGCCACATACCACGTGTTGTTTGCCTTAACGGCACCTGACATCGAATTCAGGCCCCATATATTATTCGTGGATATTTTTGTAGGACGCCGACCATCCTCCACGATGTATGCCTCCATCGTGCCTCGGCTGGTCATGACCAACATCCCGCCCCGATCCATGGGGTCCTGACCGAAGCGCCACGACGTGTAGTAGCCGTAGCTATTCAGCGTCCCATGAACCTTTGCCGCCGAGACCGCGTCCTTAAAAGGTGCGCTGTCGCCGGCCGTCGACCATACCGGCTTATCGATGTCGAACTGCGACCGCGCTCTTAGTAGCCAATGCCCGGACTGACCCCAGCTGCCCTCGCGCGGACCCCACGCATAGCCGTGGATCGTGGCGTTTAGGTCGAACTCGAAACCGATGGCCCCACGGCCCTTGTTGGGAGGTGCGATCGACCGAAACGCGGTGAACGGTTGATCGTCGAGTTCCTTGGCAGCCGGCAGGGTTCCCCAACGCCCGCGATACCGCCAGCTGTACCTGGACGGCGACGGCTTAGCGTCCGTAGCTTTCGGTTTTGGGACAGCTGCGAACTTCTTCGACTTACCGTTGTACGCGCACTTGAAGTTCCAGCGCCCCGGAAAGGACTTCTCGAGGTCGGTGTGCGCGGGCAGTTCGACGATGGTCGTCGCGTCTTCGGGCGCGGCGGTTTCCGGCGCGCTCTTGTCGTCCGGATCCGGCTTCTTTTCGTCCCGCGTGATCTTCGACCAGCCAACCCGCACCCACGGACCAAAAGCGCATCCGTTGCGAGAGCAGCCGCGCGGCTTGCGCGCCGCCTGCGACCCCAACCTGGGTAGCCCCGATCCACGATCGGCGAAGCCGGTCGGAGCGCTCAGCTCACGCCACTTGAACCCGCCATCGGTGGTTTCCCAAGCAACGCCACCGCGACCCAGCGCGAGTGCGAACGGGCCCGATACCAACGAGCGATCGATATCATCCTGGAGGCGGCCGAGGTCGACCTTGCCATCCTCGTGTATCCGCACTCCGATGTACGGACCGCCCCCGGCGACCCACGCCGACAGCACGCCCGCGCGGCGCTCGACGATGCCGTCCATCCACAGGCCCTTCTTTAGAAGCGCGATCTCGGTCTTGTCGGCGTCTTTCGGGAACTTGAGAGCGGTGGTCTTCGCCTTTCCACGCTTGTCCACGAGCGTCAGCATGCCTTTCGCGCCTAGCCGTGGTGGCACGAGGACAGCAGCGCGGCCGTCGCGGAGCATCGCCACGCGTTCGACACCGCTATCACCGCTCACGCGTAGCTCCCGCAGTTCTCCTTTCGGCGTGCTGACGCAGTACACGTTGCCTTTACTGCGCTGCCTTCCGCAACCACCACGGATTACCAACCCACCGCTATCACTGGCGCCGACGTACCGTGGCTCATCGAAGGAGATCACCGGGCGCATCGTCAGTGGAGGCTCAAACGCATAGATGTCGGTGCGACCGCGCTCTTGGCCACACACGAAACCAAAGCCACCGCCGAGCGGAATCGCCTGACAGTCGCCCTCGCCGACGTAGGCGTCCTTTTCGGACGCGAGGATCTTGCCGTTGTCGAGCGAGACGCGAGCTAGGGTTCCCGCGTGCGCTACGACGGCCGCCTTGGAGGAGACGGGCCAGCCGTACAGAACAGCCTCGCGCAGCGGGCGTGGGCCCAGGGGAAGAACCGGCCTGTTCGGCTTGCGTTTCTTGGTGCCCTGATCCGCGAGGGCCATCGTGGCCGCCGCGGTGGCGGGGCCCCGATAGCTGGTCGAGCGGCGTCCGGGACCGGTCCAGGTTCGGAGGTCACCGCTGGGTTCCACAATGTAGTTGCGGCCGTTCAGATTGATCTTCAGCTCGTCGTCTACGAGCGACACCCCTTGGCTGTACCCAGAGCTGGTCTGACCCACTGGGCGCCAGCTGGCGCCAGCGTCGAACGTCACCAGTACGCCTCGCACGTCGGTCTCCACCGCGCCTAGCCACGGCCCCGCCATCGCCATGCTCCGATAGATCGGGGCCGGCGGCAGAGCGCCATTATCGACGATCGTGCCCGCCTCGAGATCGAGCGCGACCAGATCATTGCCGTCGCTGACATACAACCTGTCGAAGCCCGGGGTTACCGTCGACGCGGTGAACGGCAGGTTCGCGATCGGTTTCAAGTCACCGGTCCAGGTCTCGGAGCGCCACAGGTACGTGCGGGCGTCTACGGTCATATAGAACAGCAATCCACCGCCGATGCGCTTGGGCAGCCGCACGTGATTGATCGGCGGACTCTGCGACCGCCCCTGCTCCGGAAACAGCTGCGTCGCCAGCTCCAAGGATCCGTCACGGTGGTCGACTAGGCGAATCCCGTTGAACACCAGATAGCGACCGTCAACGTCCTCGTACCCATTGGCGGGCGTGCGCCCAGTGGGAAGCGCGATCAGACGCGCCGGCGAAACGAACAGCGGCGCTTTCTCTTGTTTCGCGTCGGTCTTGGCGAGTTTCGGAACCCGCCAAGTCGTCGTTGGCGTTGAGCAACCGACAACGCTGGTCAGAGCGAGCACTCCAACCGTGTAGAACCCGACGGCTTTCCGACGCATGCCAGCAGCGTAGCGTGATTCCGCCACACGCGCCTACCGACTCCTGCGTGGGACAATACCGTTGATTTTGCGCCGCTTATTGCCGGATCCCAGCCAGGCAGATTGCGGTAGGGTGCCGCGTGGCTGACGATCCAAACAAACCCGCCGCTCAACCGGCGCATGCGAGCAGGCGACCCACATCGGCCGGCGCTGAAGCCCTTCTGGGACGGTACTTTCCCGTCTTGGACAACGGCTTCGTCGCGCTGGTCGACTACATGGGGACCGATGCGTGCATCGAGCGCGCCGCACGCGTGAGCTACGGATTCGGCACGCGTAAGAAAAGCCAAACGCGGGGCCTGCTGCGTTACCTGCGCCGCCACAAGCACACGACGCCGAGCGAGATGGTCGAGCTGAAGTTCCACTGCTGCATGCCGATGTTCATCGCACGACAGTGGATCCGGCACCGAACAGCCAACGTGAACGAGTACTCCGGACGGTACTCGCTGATGCCGATGCTCTTTTACACGCCGGACCAGGCACAGTTACAAACCCAGAGCACCGCGAACAATCAGGGTCGTAGCGGCGATGTCGTGGACGACGCCACGTATCAGTCCGCGGTCGCGCGCTGGAACACGATCCGGAGCGCGAGCCAGGAAGCCTACGAGTGGATGACGACGTCCGAAGTTGCCCGCGAGCTGGCCCGCATCGACTTGCCGCTGTCAACGTATAC
>JAUIKB010001166.1 GCA_030430975.1 Polyangia bacterium | reverse complement strand
CATCGTCTGGAAGCGGTTGGCGTTGGACTAGGCGCGGATGGCTAGCGGCGCCTCATGTCCTGGTCGCCCGGTGTTCGAAACTCGGTTCGGCCGGAGCCGGAAGCTCCGCACGTCGCGTACGGGCGTGTCGAGTGCGCTTGCTATGGAGTCGGCGGATTAGAGCCTGCCCGCGCTCGATCGCCAAGGCCAGCGCCTCATAGACGTCGCTGGCGACGGCCGAAGCGCGCACGTCGCGTAGGTGGGGTCCCTTGAGTTCGAGCGTGACGAACTTGTCGAGGCCGCCCTTGGGGCCGTTCACGTCCTCGAAGCAGACCTCGGCGCCCGTGACACTGGTGAAGCGATGAAAGGCGCGTTCGATTCGCTTTTCGGTGTGCTCGTCCAAAGCAGAAGAGCGCTGCAGATGCCGGAAAACGGTCGTTGTGTGGATTGAGGTGACTCGGTGGGTCATCGTGGCGGGTTTCTCCTTCTTGAGGTCAACCTTCTCCCACTCGAAATCATTCCAGGATCGCCATCGCCGCGCGCAAACTGGTGGCGAAACGGGCTCGTGGTACAGGTAGATGTCGTGCCCGACGAACAGCAGCAGCGACCACGTCGCGCAGCCAAGATAGCTTTGGTTTTCGCAGCGGTAAGCCTGCTCGTCGTCGCTCACCAAACCGGGATCCTCGACCAGTTCGCCAACCCGGCCGAAGTGAAGCGCAGCCTGCTGCGACTCGGCCCCTGGGGCTATGTCGCGTACCTCGCCGCCTACGCACTGCTGCAACCGTTCGGCGTGCCGGGCACCATCTTCGTATGGGCCGCGCCCTTGATCTGGCCGTGGCCGGTGGCGTTCGCGCTGTCGATGACCGGCACGATGGCGGCCAGTGTGATCGGCTTTTCCTTCGCACGGTTCATCGCGCGCGACTGGGTAGCGTCCAAGCTGCCGCAGCGTTTCCGAAAGTACGACGAAGCGCTCGAGAAGCGCGGGTTCGCGACCGTGGCTCTGCTGCGCTTCATCTTCTGGATGCCGCCATTGCTACACGCCTTTTTCGGTGTGTCAAATGTTCGGTTCTCGACTCACTTCTGGGGTTCGATCGCTGGCTACGTGTTGCCGCTTCTTTTGGTGAGCTACTTTGGCGAACGACTGTTCGACTGGCTGTACTCGTTGCCGCCGAGCGCGTGGATCGCCGCCGCGGTATCGATCGTCCTCGTCGTGTTGCTGCGCTGGAAGTGGCGCCCGAACGCTGAGCGCGGCTAGCGCCAGCCGCGGTCAGCGGGTAGCGCACACGCGAGGAACCACGTCGCGCCTATAGGGCTGTCGCTTGTGAAAGAAGCACGCAACTGACATCGGCTGCGTCCGATGCTCCAGACATGAAATGGCTCAGTCCGCTCAACGACTACGTTTTCAAGGAGCTGCTCCGCAATCGCGAACTACTGATCGACATGTTGCAAGCCGTCCTCGGTCGACCGATCGATGACGTCCGGATCGAGAATCCCGAGGTTCCGGGAAAGTTCACGACCGAAAAGCGCATCGTCCTCGATCTGTTGGTCACGCTGGGCGATGGCAGCACTGTGATCGTCGAGATGCAGGTGCTGTCGGCGCGCGGCGCCAAGGATCGGATGCTTTTCTATGGCTGCCGTGAGCATTCGAAGCAGCTCCGAGTTGGAGAGGCTTACGGCAAGATTTCACCTACGGCGGTGATCGTTTGGACAGCATTCGAAATGTGCCCCGAGGTGCGGTGCCTGCACGAGCGGTACCGGATGCAGGGCGAGCATTCCGGGTCGGTGTTTTCAACGAATCTGATGATCCACCTGCTGCAGCTGCCGATGC
>JAUIKB010001165.1 GCA_030430975.1 Polyangia bacterium | reverse complement strand
GAGTTTCGCCGTCGGGCTTCGTCTGGCGTACATGGGCGTGACGATCTTCCCAGGCCTGATGGGGCTTCTTCGATGGTGGAACGCCGCTTCGTCGGGGCGGAATACGACCGATCCGAATACGGCGGGTTACCGGTAGAACGGCAACGCGTGCGCGATCGCGCTCGACGCGATGAGTGCGTCAGCAGTTGCCCTTGCTTGTTAGTCGAGATCGAACGCGTGCTGGATCGCCGTTGTCAGCAATTCCTCTTGATCAGGAAGAAAGAACCCTATCTGACGCCCCAGTGCCGCAACCGGGATCGTGACAATGTTGTCGACGTTGACGACGGAATCCTTCTCGAGCCCGTTACGCACACCTACTGGAACTTCGGTCGACAGGCCGCGAACTGTTCCGGTGATCGGTGCCACGGTGACCCTGGTTAGGTGAGGCCGCACGAGCTCCCGAGTCAGGATCAGAACCGGCCGAGCCTTATCAAGTTGGGCGACGTGAATTGGTCTCAATCGATATCCAGTTCGAAGGTGGAGGCATGAGCAGCGAGCGCATCGAAGTCATCGTCTGCGGTGGTCCGCTTGGCGAGAATCGCCGCATCGCGGGCAGCGATCAGCCGGCGACGCTCGCGTTCGAGCGCTTTGAGTACAAATGATGCGCGGCTCTCGACGTGCCGTTGGTCCACTTCACTGTCAATGAAATCGACGACTTCATCTGGAAGCCGAACGGCGATCTGCTTGCTCATAACGCAATGGTACCGATATGGGATGCGAAACGCTACCGCACTCGCAGAATGCGTGGACGCTCCAGCAAACATACTTGCGTCGGAACCACGCGAAGACGTGTCAACTGATCGCGCCCACTGCAGCGACAGCTGCTGGCGATGGTCATGCATCGTCTCAGGTCGGTTGTAAGTGTCGACGGCGGCGGATTACCCATCCCTCGCGTTCTAACCGTCCGGCCAGCGCTGGGTCAGTGCAATGGGTGTCCATGGCGGCCAGGTGGCGGAGCCGATGATGAATCCCGCACTGAGTTGGCCGACGATGCGGGGGCCTCGGCGGCTGCTGTTGTCGTAGAACGTCGTCGAGTCCGCTGCGGTCGCGGCTGCGGTCACGAGCGCCCAAAGACGTTGGTAGCGCTGGCGGATCTTGCCTTCGGGGACGCTGTGGCCGCCAGCGGCGACGCGGTGCTGCACGCGCAGCACGGCGAGGTTCTCTGGGATCAACATGACATGCAGGACCACGGTGTAGCGGGCGGCCCTGGCGGCATCGATGAGCTCGAGCTTGGAGGGATGGGAGAAGACCGTCTCGGCGATAAACGACTCGCTGAGCTGGATGAGTTTGGCGCGGGTGTCGGCGGCGATGCGCGCGGCCGTGTACGAATGGGCGGCCGGGTCCTCCGGCCACCGTTGCTTGGCGATCTCGTCAGCGTTCACAAACGGGCTGCCAGGAAGCAGCGGCGCCAGCGTGAGCTCGATGAAGGTGGTTTTACCGGCACCGTTGGGTCCGACGACCAGGTCGAGCCTATTCACCGCAGGGGCTTGCGGTCTGCGTCTATCCCTTCGGGCGGGGCGCTCACCGGTGGCTTCCCAATGCCGCCGCAGTGCCGTCGGGACGGTACTGCACGATGTCGCCGTCGTCGTTGAGCGCGACGGTGGTGATCCCGCGCGCGGCCAGCGTCGCGCCGTAGTCGGCACGCCTCAGGCTTTCCTCGATGGTGACCGAGATCTCGGCGTTGAAGACCACGCCTTCCTCGGTGGTTAGCTCACGCAGCGGGGTCTCCCCGGCCAGTGCGGACTCGACCTTGCGGCGGGCTGCGCTGT
>JAUIKB010000134.1 GCA_030430975.1 Polyangia bacterium | reverse complement strand
CAGCGCAGCGCGAACTGGTCTTCGAAAGGTTCTTTCAAGCCGACAGCTCCGCGACGCGCACGCGGGAAGGAGTCGGATTAGGTCTGTCCATTTGCCGAGCGATCGTGGAGGCCCACGGAGGAACTATCCACGTTGAGGCGCCAGACGAAGGTGGTAGCCGCTTCGTCGTCCAGATTCCTCTCAAGGATGCTGAATGACCAGGAAGCGAATCCTGGTGGTCGATGACGCTCCCGACATTCGGACGATTTGTGAGGCCTGCCTCACAGGCGTGGGCGGACACGAGGTTCAGCTCGCCGCCAACGGATCCGACGGGCTCGCCGTCGCCCTGAAGTGGCAACCGGATCTGATTCTGCTCGACGTCATGATGCCGGGCCTCGATGGCACCGACGTATTGAAATGTTTGGTGCAAGACAGCCGCACGGTGCACATCCCGGTCATCTTTCTGACCGCGAGCGCCCAGCCCCATCACGCCGAACGGTACATCCAGCTCGGTGCGCTCGGGGTCATTGCCAAGCCGTTCGACCCGATGTCGTTGTGCAATCGAATCGACGCGTTGCTGAACCGCTCGAACAGCGTCCCACACTAGCGCCGCTTAATCGTGGCGAGCGGCGAAAGCTCAGCTCGTCCCTCAACGATCTGCGCGCTCTCGGAGTCGTCACCGTCGTCGAGCACGTGATAGCGTCCGAACGCCAGCGCGAATGTGTTGACGATCGCGAAACCGTCGGCGTCAGCCAGTGTTTTACAGCTCCCGAGCGAGAACGATAGGTGACACCCTCCGTCGATATCCACCCAAGTCAGGGGAAACTTGGACGTATTGTCATATAGATCGGCGGCACCCACGTCATCGTTGCTGCCCGTCATTAGCGCGATCGGTACGCTGATAGACGACTGTCCCTTATCCCCGAAGAAATCCTGGTAGCGTCCGCCGGCCATGGGGATCGCCGCGACTACTCGAGGGTCCGACAAGTCCGCCGAGAACGCGTTTAGCTCCGCCTCAGTGCAATCGTAGGGTCGGCGGTTCGCATCATCGCACGAGGCCTTTACGGCGGCCGCATCGTACCGTCCACCGGTCACCCCCCACGTTGTGTAGGTTCCAAAGCTGTGGGCGGTCAACAGCACCCGCGAAGTGTCGACCGCCGAAGACAGGTCATCGGAATTAGGCAGCGCATCAAGCGCGTCGATCGCCGCGCGTATGTCGAGCGGACGGTGCAAGAAGTGCGCTGTGGGCAGCGGTGAAACGTTCCCAGTCAGCGTGTTGTCCTTGTGATCTGGGGCGATCGCGACCCAGCCGTGTGAAGCAAAATACCGCGAGCGTTCCGCGCTATCTCCACCGAAACCCTGGTTGCCATGGGAATAGACCGTCAGGGGAAACCCGCCGGGGTACGCCGACGGAGCAAGCGGTGCATCGGTGTGCACATCCTCATCGGTGAAGATCACTTCGTACGTGGGGGCGTCACCGGTCGGTTCGGTCGCCGGGTACCAAACATGTACGCGGATCGTCCGCGTGCCTCCAACCGGCGGCTGGTACTCGGTTTCGAGCGTTCGGTAGCCAACGTCGAACGGGCCTTCTGAGCGGATCGGATAGTCCGGAAGCTCTGGAGCTTCCGGCGCTTCCCCGTCATCGCTTCCACAACCGACCACCATCGCTCCGCACAGGCTCAGTAGCAGACACGATAGCGATGAACTGGGGCTCGACATGGCGGCTAGTGTAGCGCGATGCGGCACGTCCCCGCACGCCGCGGCCCATGGTAGGTTCGCTCCGCATGGCGCAGGCGCATTCCCCGACGAAACCGACGCGGGCACGCAGGAGCGTCCGCCACTTTCGGTGGCTTGCTGCCGCTGCCGGCGTCGGACTGGCAGTCGCAGGCTGCCCGCCTTCGCTCGAAGACCCGGAGCGCTTCACCGCTGACTGCCCTGACGACTTTTCCGCGGAGGCTTTGATGCGGTCGCGCTGCTCCGGAGCCGGCTGTCACGGTGGTGACGACGAGCTCGGCGCCAACCTCGACCTCGTCTCGGCGGGAGTCACGGAGCGGCTCGTCGGAGTACCGTCGGCTGACTGTGACGGCATGTTGATCTCGGGCGCGGGGACAAGTGAAAGCGTCTTCGTACAGAAGCTGAACGGCACTCAGCAGTGCGGTGGCCGCATGCCTCTGGGCGGCGAACTCAGCGACCGCGAAATCGCCTGCATGTCCCGCTGGGTGGCGGACCTGATCGCCGCGGGCGTTCCGGACGCCGCACCGGCCGCAGACGCCGCGGGCGACGCTGCCGGCGATGCGACCCAAGACTCCTCGACCGACGCGACGACGGATCGCGAACTCGATGCGCCGAAGGACGGCGCGGTCGACAGCATTAGCGACGCTGCGTCGGACGCCGACGCGAGCTCCGATGCCAGCGACGCGGGGACGGACACGTGAGGGCAGCGACGCTGGTATGGACGGTCGCGGCGATGTCTGCGCTCTTGCCAGGTACGGCCAGCGCTGCCGACCCTGTACAGGTCGACGTGGAGTTCGGTACCGCCGCCCGACAGTTCGGCTACAAGGACAGTGTCTTCGGCACCCTGCGCCGATACTCGCTCGATACCGCGCCCGTGGCGCGTGCGGAACTCGCGCTGTACCCACTGAAGCTGCGAGCGCCGAAGTCGCCGGACGCATTCAGCTGGTCGCTCGGGCTGGCCGGCTCGGGAGAGCTCATCTTCGCCAGCGACACCGACCAGCGGGGCGACGCCAGCTTCACCACCCGCAGCGACGCAACCGCGCTCGGACTGAGGGTGAGGGCCAAAAGCCGCCATTCGATCGTGCTCGGCGCCGACTACGTGTCGCGGTCGTTCGCCGTTCGGGGCAGCGGACGTCCCGCACCAGCCGTGCCATCGGTCGACTACCGGTCGCTTGCCCTGCGTCTGGGCGGTACCTGGCTGGGCCTGGGAACGTTCGCCGCGGAGGGGGATGTCGCGTTTCACGCGGTATTCGGCACCGGGCAGCTAGGCAGCGCCGAGTGGTTTCCCAATTCGTCGAGCTACGGCGTGGAGGGTGCGGCCCGCGTGTTCTGGCGACTCGGATCCGTCGCACCGTTCGTCGGCGTTCGCTGGATCCGGTACGTTCACGCGCTCAACCCCAAGGTCGGCGACGCGAGGGTCGCCGGCGGCGCCCAGGACGATTACGTACTGATGACGGTTGGACTTCGATTCGGGACGGCTGAATGAGGTCTGTTCCGGGCTCGCGTTTGACCGCACCCGCCACCTGGTTTCATACTCTCTGCCGGTGATTGCCGAACGACGATGAAACTCCGCCACGCCACCGCCGCCGCCCTTGCCACGATTGCCGTGGCGTGCACCGGCGTGATCCCCGAACCCGATCAACAGCCGCCCGAGCCTCAGCTTAGTCCGGCTCCGGCGACGTTGAAGCGTTTGACTCGCACCCAGTACGCCAACGCGATTTACGACCTGATCAGTCCGGACATCGCGGTGCCTATCGCCCTCGAGCCAGACGTCGAAACCGATGGGCTCAAAGCGATCGGAGCGGGCACCGCGACCGTTTCGAACCGTGGAGCCGAGCAGTACGAGCGTGCGGCCTACGACATCGCCGAACAGACCGTATCCTCCAAGCCCCTGCGAGACGGCGTCGTGCCCTGCAACCCGACCTCGACCGACGATGCCGAATGCCTCAAACGCTTCGTCGAAGACTTCGGCGCGCGCGCCTGGCGCCGCCCTCTGACCCAGGACGAAGTCCAGCGCTACGTCACGGTGGGCGTCCAAGCCGCCACCGAGCTCGACAGCTTCGACGGCGGCGTCGAATTCGCCCTCGCGGGACTGCTGCAGTCGCCGCACTTTCTATTTCGAGTCGAGGTCGGCAAGCCGGACGCCGGCAAGCCAGGCCTAAGAAAATACTCAGCCTTTGAGTTGGCGTCGCGCCTGTCTTTTTTCCTCTGGAACACGATCCCCGACGACGCATTACGCAAAGCCGCTGAATCCGGCGAAATTTCGACCGCGTCGGGTTTGGCGAAGCAGACCGATCGCTTGCTGGCGTCGCCACGAGCGCGCGCGGCCGTGCGCAATCTGTTCACCGAACTATACGGGCTGCACAAGCTGGACGACCTGGTCAAGGACGGCGAGATCTTCCGGTCGATGAGCGCAGATCTGGGCGGGTTCGCGCGAGAGCAAACGCTGCTGACGTTGGAGGATCTCATCTTCGAGCAGCGCGGCGACTTCCGCGAGCTGTTTACTTCGCGCCGTACCTTCGTCAATCGCAAGCTCGCCTCGCTGTACGGCATCCCGGCGCCGAAATTGGAGGGCTTTGCCGACACCGAGTTGCCAAAGAACAGCGCTCGCGTCGGCCTGCTCGGGCACGCCAGCGTCCTGGCACTGCATGCGCATCCGGTTTCAACTTCGGCGACGTTGCGCGGCAAGTTCGTCCGCACGGTCCTGTTGTGCGGAGATATTCCGCCCCCGCCCGCCAATGTCGACACATCGCTGCCCGAACCGAGCGGGGCTCGCCCCACGCTCCGGGACCGCATCACCGAGCATCTGACGAATCCATCGTGCAGCAACTGCCACAACACGATGGATCCGATCGGCCTCGGGCTTGAGAACTTCGACGGCATCGGCCAATACCGGGTCCGCGAGAATGGCGAACGCATCGACGCTAGCGGCGATCTGGACGGGACGCCGTTTCGCAACGCCAAGGAGCTCGGCGAGGCGATCGCGAGCCACCCCAACCTATCGCAGTGCGTCGCACGCAACGTGTTTCGCTACGCCAACGGGCGAGTCGAAACGCTGGTGGAGCGCGCGACGATCAAAGCGTTGGCCGCGGAGTTCGAGTACAGCGATTTCGATTTGGTCACCCTGCTTCGCGCGGTCGCCTTGAACGACAGCTTTCGCTACGCCGCGCAGGAGACTCCGTGAAGCGCTCGCTCAATCGCCGAACCCTGCTGCGCGGCATGCTTGCGGGCAGCGCTGTGGCCGTCGGACTACCGACGCTGGAGCTCTTCTTAAACGGCAATGGGGACGCGCTGGCGTCGGGCGGAGGCTTCCCGCAACGCTTCGGCTGGTGGTTTTGGGGTAACGGCGTCCACGGCGACCTGTGGGTTCCGGAGGGGACCGGCGAGCAGTGGAAGCTCTCCCCCGAGCTGTTGCCGCTCGAGTCGGTAAAAGACGACATCACCGTCGTCAGCGGCCTCAAGGTATACACACCCAACGAAGTCCCCCACGGCACCGGACCGGCGGGCATCCTGACGGGCGGGCGGCTCGGAGTCGCCGGCGGTGACTTTGACAACAGCACGTTCGGCGCTGCGAGCCTAGATCAGCTGATCGCCAACGAGATCGGCTCGGCCACGCGCTACCGCTCGATCGAGGTCGCGGTGCAACGGTCAAACGACAGCCTTAGCTTCACAGGTCCCGGGCAGTCCAACCCGCCAGAATACAGCCCCAAAGCGCTGTTCTCACGCATCTTTGGGGCAGGCTTCGTCGCGCCGGGCGAAGACCCCATCATCGACCCTAAACTCGCACTGCGCCGGTCGGTACTGGACGCGGTAGGCGAGGACGCAAAGCAGCTGAAGAAGCAGCTGGGGGCAAGCGACCGCCAACGCATCGATCAACATTTCGCGAGCGTTCGAACCCTCGAGCGCCAAATCGCCAAGCTTGAGGAGGATCCCCCCAACCTCGCGTCATGCCAGCGGCCAGAAGCCCCGCTCGACGACTATCCGGACATCGAAGGTCGCCCGCAGCTCTCCGAGGTCAGTCGCGTCATGAGCGATCTGTTAGCGCTCGCCATGGCCTGCGATCTGACGCGCGTCTTTTCCTTCCAGTTTAGCCGTCCGGTGTCCAACCTGCTGTTTCCGGGTGCCAGCGCCGGTCATCACCAGCTGACCCACGATGAGCTGGGCGACCAGCCTCAGGTTCAAGCGATCGTTAGGCAAATCGTCTCCGAGTTTGCGTACTTCGTGGAAGCCCTGCGCAAGATTCCCGAAGGCGACGAAACGCTGCTCGACCACAGCGTTACGCTCGGCTTCACCGATTGCTCCTTCGGCAAATCCCACGCCGTCGACGAGTACCCACTGCTGCTCGCCGGGAGCGCATGCGGCGCGCTGAGGCGCGGCTATCACTACCGCTCGCCCGCAGCCGAGAACGCCAGCAAACTAGGCTTCACGCTCCTGCGCACCATGGGCGTGGCCACGACCGAGTTCGGGTCGGACGAGGGCTACGTGACCGAGGGGCTCGATGACATCGAAGCCTAGACCCGTGCGGTTCGTGAACGCGCGCCTCCCGTCAATCGCCGCGATCGCGTTGTCGCTCGGCGCGTGTGGCGAACGTCAACCTGTCGAACAGATCGATGCATGCGCCACGGGCAAAACGATGGCGTCCGTCATGACGTTCGCGACCTTCGCGGAAAAGAAATCCGACACGATCGCCGAGGGGATCGACATCGACGGGATCGTCAGTGAACCGGGTGACACCAAGACCTGCGGCAAGCCCGACTTCACTTCGCCAGACGGCCGCAAAGGGATCGACAACCAGTTCGGCGGACTGCTTCCCCTGATCAAAGGGCTCGTCGGGGCCGAAAACCTGGACGCGATCCTCGAAGGCGCGATCGCCAACGGCCAGCTGCTGATTCTGGTGGCTGTGGACGGGGTGGACGACGCCGAGAACGACGAGTGCGTGTCGGTCCGACTGGGCGCTGGGCTGGGCACGCCCTTTTTGGATACAGCCGGCAAGTACGAGCCGTACCAGACGTTCGGCTTCAACGAAGAAGACACACCGGTCAGTCGATTGCCCGCCGGTCGAATCGAAAACGGCGTGCTCTACGCGGGCCCCTCCGACATCGTGTTACCGGTGCGGGCGCTGGACGCGGCGTTCAACCTGAAGATCAACGCTGCGAAGCTCCGGATGAAGGTTACTGAGGACCCGCTGAACGGCGGACTGGCGGTTTCGGGCGTCACGGCGGGCGGTATCGACGTGGAAGAGTTCAAGAACATCGTTCGTGAACTGAACATCGCTGGCGGCGCTGTCGATGCGATAACCGGGGTCGTGGGAGGCGTGGCAGACCTTGCGCCGAATGCCGACGGTTCCTGCCAAGAAGTCAGCGCTGGGCTTCGAATCGAATCCGAGCCGGCGTTTCTGCTCGAACAGCCGCAGTAGCCGCGCGTGGTCGAACCGGCGTCTGCGAACGGCTCGACGCGCAGGTCACGCGGAGATAGTCTTCGGCCATGGCCTTTTTCGGACCCTCCGTACGTCGTCTCTTGCTTGGAATCGTTCCCACGGTTGCTTTGGCCGCGGCGATCGCCGCGTGCAGCAGCGCGTCAGGCGACGGCAGCGGGATCGGCGCCGGTGGCGGCTCGGGCGGTCCCGGCGGACCGGGAGGGCCCGGTTCCGGCGGGTTTGCGGGAGGCCTATTCGACGGCGGTGCCGGTACCAGCGGGATGGGTGGCGGCACCGGTAACAACTGCGCCAACGGCACCGAATGGATCTACTTGGTGGATTCGAATGACAATTTCTTGCAGTTTCGCCCCGACACCGTCGAGCTATCACCGCTCGGTTTGATCAACTGTCCATCCGGAACGGCGAGCCCGTTTTCGATGTCCGTCGCACGCACCGGTGTCGCCTGGGTCCTGCACTCCGATGGCAACATATTCCACGTCAATATCAACAATGTGGCTTGCGCGGCGACCAACTACGCACCGAACCAGTCGGGTTTGCTCAACTTCGGCATGGGGTTCGTTGCCAACTCCCAAGGCAGCAGCGATGAGACACTCTATGTCGCAGGCGGCGATGGCTCGTCCATCGGAAGCACCAACGCCACGCTTGCGAGTATCGATACGACGACGATGGCACTGGGTACCCTCGGACAGGTGTCGGGGTGGCCAGAGCTTACAGGAACCGGCCTTGGCGACCTGTGGGGCTTCTCGCCAAACACGACCCCTCCGGTGATCCAGAAACTCGACAAGGTAAGCGGGGCTGCGCTCGAAACGCATCAACTCTCTACGCTCAACGCAACCGGGTTTGAAGCATGGGCCTTCGCCGCATGGGGTGGCGCATTCTATATTTTCCTCAAGACCCAGACTGACCAGTCCACCAACATTTGGCGCTACGATCCGGTGACGATGAATCTCGATCTTGCCAAGGGCAACATCGGATACCGCATCGTCGGTGCCGGCGTATCCACATGCGCACCGGTCGAGAGCCCAAAGTAGCCACGAAAGCAGCAGCATGAGCGAAGAGAAGATGACGCCAGAGAAGGCGCGCGAGCTAGCCGAACAAGAATTTGGCAAGACCGAATTCAAAGTAGCGCTGGCACCGAACAGTCAGGGCAACCTCTACGTCAACCTCGATGACGCGGCCCCCCGAGGCGTATTCGTGCCGACCTGGACGCAACTCAAGCCAGGCACAGAGGTTTCGGTTGAGCTGAGCTTTCCCGGAGGCGAATCGTTCACCGTAAAATGCACAGCGGAGTGGGGTCGTGAAACCGAACGCACGACCACCTGGCCGGGCATTGGAGTTCAGTTCACCGACCTAACGGCTGAACAGCGCCAGACGGTCGAGCGGTTTGCCAAGAACCGCCCGCCGTTCCTGTTCGACTTCTAGCGCGCAGAGCTCGGGGCGGACGCGGTCGACCGACCGTGCGCTAGCGACTTAGCACCAGCGAACGCGCACCCTGTACGTCACCTTCTTCTTGCCGTTTCTGGGCACTTTCACGGTGAAGGTGAAGGTGTGGGCGTCGAGTTTCTTGTGAGGCACGTTGCTCTGCACGACTTTCCAGTCGCCTCCGGCGGGCTCGAATAGCTCAACCGTGGCGGCTTCGTCCTTGTGGTTGCGAACCTCGACCTCCCACGTGCTCTCGCTCTGGCATGAACCGAGCGTCGTCCATTTCATCTGTTTGCGGCTGCCGACGACGTCGAAGGCATCGCCCATCTTGATGCGGATCTTCTCATCGCGCGGAGTGTGATCGATCCGGTCCTCGCCAATGAACTGCTTTGCGCCGCTCTTGTCCGCCTTGTATACGCGGACGGTCCCCTTGGGTAGCGGCATACCCAGCCCGTTCGCCTTCGAGTTGACGATGTCTAGATACACGCCGATCTTTTGGTTGCTCTGCACCTGGCCGTATCGGCCGCGGAAGTAGTGGCGGGCGCCGTAGAAGATCAGTTTCTTGTTCAGTTTGACCTTCGGTGCGCTGAGCAAGCTGACCTGCTTCTGCTCCTTTTCAGCGACCGTCGTCGGTCGTTGCAGAGAATAGAGATGATATTCGAACAGACTCTCCTGACGAAACCCGCGGTCCGCTGATTTCCTCTTCGCCGCAAAGGTGGCGCCCGGCCGCGACTGTGCGTATCCAGAGACGCGCTGCACATCGCCCGCCACGAGCTTCAACTTAGCGTTCTCGTAGGTCGCGCCGCTGTTGTTGTTGAGCGTGACCCAGCCGTTAAGACCTCCCTGCTTGTCCTTGGCGTCGATGACCATGACGTAGTCAGCGCTCCAGTTGAGCTGATGCGTCAGGTACGTCACCTCGACCTTCTGTTTCGCGCGCTTGCTCTGGACGAGCCACACAAGCGTTGGCTTCGGGATCAAGCTCGTGGGCAGCGACGGAAACGCGAACCGGCCGTTGAAGCCGTAGGTGATCTCGTTGCCCATCTTCAACACCGGTTGTCCGCCGGCGACGCTGAGGACCCGCGCGCTGAACTTCTCGTCCTTGCCGGTTCGCTCGTTGAACCGATAC
>JAUIKB010000133.1 GCA_030430975.1 Polyangia bacterium | reverse complement strand
CCTGCATGTGCTTTTTATGGTTGAAGCGAATCGTCAGCTTCTGAGCCGGGAATATGACCGGGCTGGGTCCACGATCGTTTTTAGTAGAGCCCGGCGGGCGGTCCGATTGCGGCACCTCTTTGCCGCCGGGGAGCGGGGCGAGACCGTGCACGCGGTTCTTCTTGTCGACGTAGCGAGCCTTGACCGGTGCCGTTGACACGGCGGGCTTGGCCTCAGCGCCGCCCTTGGCGCTGGCAGTGCCGGGTTCGCCAAACACACCGAGGATGAGCGCGACCAGCAAGGTGACAGCGAGCGGGGCCCCGCCGGTCGTTCCAGGTTCGTTTTGGGCCTTCATTTGAGCACCGTGAGATCGACCGTTGCCAGGACGCGGTAGCGCTGCCCGACGAGGCGGTTCGTCGCGTGCTCCCACTCGATCCCGAAGCGTGTCCAGTTACTGGGGAGCACACCCCCGCCGACCACGTAGCTGAAGCTCGTCGCGTCGCGGTCGGGTCGTAGGCCATCGGACCAGTCGTACAGGGACACGATCAGCTTGGTATCGTAGTGTTTGGCGTCGTAAAACTGCTGTTGAGTGATGTCAGCGCCGACGCGATGCCCGCGGTCGCCGGATTCTCCCATGCCCCTGAGCGTCACGTTGCCGTCGCCGTAACGATAGGAACCCGACACCGTCCCGAGCCCGTCCAGCAGCTGCCCGGTCGTGGTGCGGTCCGGCGTGGCATTCGGATCGAGCTGCTGCGCGCCGTACTCGTCCGGGTCGCCCTCCGTCTTGAACAGACGCACCCCCCCGCTCGCTTGAACGCCGAGCTGGCGGTTGATGTTCCAGGCGACGCGCCCGGTCGCGGTCGTCATGCCGTTGTGCGTGAACCAGTTCCAGATCGAATCGGCATCGAAGGTCGGCAAGAAGTAGTCGTAGTTGGCCCCGAGGGTCAGCTGGTCCGTCGCGTACCATTCGAGGCTGCCCGCGTATTCGCTGACCAGCTGGTTGTACAGATCGTACACGGCGCTGCCCGTGACGGCGCCGAGGTCTCGGTCGCCGAGGCGAGCCGACAGGCCCGCCCGCTCGGTTGAAACGCGGCTGCCGGCGACCGTAGTGAAGCCGCCGCCCGGGTCGGCGAACGGCGAGACGTACACGGTGTCCTGGTTGATGACCTTGCGATACGTCGCGCGCGCCGACAGCCAGTGCAGCCCCGTCGTCTCGGCAGCGACTCCCCAGGCCGGCGCGATCTGGGACTCATCTTGGAATGACGTCCAATCGTTCGCGTCGAAGCCTGTGCGGTCGCCACGAAAGACACCGTCGGCGCTGAAGCGCGACGTCGAAAGCATCGGAAGTCCGCCGCGTTGCTCGAGGCCGCCGTAGCCTTCGAAGGCGACGTAGGCGGGGGTGGTGATGCGGGCCAACCCGCCGTCGAACGACCACCAGCCGAGCACATCGGTCACGTACTGCCGCCCGACTTTGAAACCGAGATGGCCGTCCAAGTAGTTGTTGCCCTCGACGTACAGGTACATGAGGTCGACCGGTGCCCGCTCGAGCCCGGGGATGAACCGACCCTGATTGTTCACGTCGCGTTCGGCGTTCTGTTGTCCGAGATCGGCGTCGAGTCGAACCCGACCACGTATCGACAGCTCTGGTCCGCCGGGTACATAGTCGCCCTGGAGGTTCAGGACCGAGAGGCCCAGCGTTTGTGTGTAGCGGCGACGCCTGATCAGCGGGTCTCCGTAGGGACTGCTGAGCGTATAGAACTGCGCGTTCACACTGGCGTCGACCGCAGCGTCATACGCTTGGGCGTCGGATACGCCGATCCCTATGCCGAGCATCGCTGTGCAGGCAACGAGAGCGTGCTGTGATCGCCGGAAGCTGCCCACGAGGCGGCAGCATCTCTCAAGCCGATTGCCGTGTCAAAACCGCCGGGGCTCTCAGGCGGATTAAGCGGCTTGGCACACGGTGGGCGGTCCGATCCACCCGCACAGCTGCGCCACATCCGGCTCACACAAGAACTGGGCGACCTCATCCAGTGTACCGACGTTCTTGACATTCGCGCCGAGCTTCACCGCCGCGGCTCGGGCGACTGCCGCGACCAGCGGGTGTGGTGAGTTTGACAGGGCGCTGACGGGCCTTCGGAGCGCCGTGGCGCCGAGCTGTGCGGCGAGTATTGCGGCCAGCGGGCGCGCGTCCGCCACGCCAACGCGCTCGGTTCGTCCGCGCAGGATTGCGTCTAGCGCCACGACGCTCTCGTCTGCAGCTTGGTTTGCGCCCGCTCGACGGTAGCTCTCCGGAGGCAGGCTCAATCGCTGACCGAACGAGCCCGTCTTCAGCGCTCGCTTCGCTTCGTCCAGGAGCTGCTCAACCGCAGGCTCGAATAAGACATCATCTACCGTAGCGTCGCCGTCGAGATCGAGTGCCGGTACACCGGCCGCTTCGTCGGCGTACGCGCGCAGGTGGGTTTCCAACCGTTCCAAACCCACGCGCCCGGCGGCCCAGCCCGCGTAGCGTGCATCGCCCGCCACAATCGTCACGCGGCTGAGGCGCGCGATGGGCGTAGCGTTGTCCATTTCGTGAAACGTCTCAACCTGTACGTCTTCGACGCCGCCCCAGCGCAGCACGCGTATGCCCTGGCTCGTGAAGACGAGAACGCCCCACGGCACGATCGCCATCGGCGCTTGGACGCTGCCGTTCTGGGCGGCGCTCGCTCCTCGGCGCGACGCGTAGAACCACGCCGCGATCCCGCCGGCTAGCGCGGCCGCTCCGGTAACGCCCAGTCCGCCGCCGCCCACTCCCAGGCCAACGCCGAAGACGCCTATGCCGGTGCCGGCGGCGGTCAACGCCACGCGTCGCCGTGATGCTCCAGGGGCGAGCGCGACGTAGCGGAAGTCCGGCGTAGGCGGATAATTGCTTCCCCCGTTTCCTGTGCTGTCGCTCAACGCCAACCTCCGTCCGGGTGGTTTAGCACCGAACGGTGAGGTCGGCCGGCGCTGGACTACGGGAAGATCTCGCGCTCGTCGTAGACCGCTTTGAGCCGCTGCAGGGCCACCCCGTAGCAAGCCAGGCGGTAGTCGCAGTCGTGGAGATTCGCGAACTCCACCATCCGCGCGTACGCCTCCCGCATAGCCTTTTCAAGCTTGGCGTCGACCTCGTCGAGCGTCCACTGCTCGCTGCGCTTGTTTTGGCACCACTCGTAGTAGCTGACCGTGACGCCGCCGGCATTTGCCAGCAGGTCCGGCAGGATCTGGATGTTGCGCTGCTTGAGGATCACTTCGCCCTCGGGTGTGCACGGTCCGTTCGCGCCTTCGGCGATCAGCTTCACCTGCAGGACTTCGGCCTCCCGTGGACCGACCTGGTTCTCCAGCGCGGCCGGGATGAAGATGTCTGCGTCGATCCCAAAGAACTCTTCGCGCGTGATGGCCTCGCCGTTGGGATAGCCGGCGATGCTTCCATTGGCCTGCACGTACTTCTGAAGTCGGTGAACGTTGAAGCCTTCCGGGTTGTACAAGTAGCCGGTGTGATCGCCCACAGCAGACAGCGACGTCCCGAGCTTGCCCAGCAGCACCGCCGCGTGCGAGCCGACGTTCCCGAAACCCTGAACCAGTAGTTTCTTTCCAGAAAGGTCGAAGCGCTCGCGTTCCGCCCAATCCGCGATGCAGTGCACCACGCCTTGTCCGGTGGCTTTTTCGCGGCCGTAGGTGCCGCCGCTCGCGATGGGTTTGCCGGTGACAACACCTGCGACGGCCTGCTTGCTGACCATGCCAACCGTGTTCATGTAGGTATCCATCGCCCACGCCATGGTCCGCGCGCCGGTTCCCATATCCGGAGCGGGAATGTCGTAGTCGGGGCCGATGTTCGAACCGAGCGCGTGAAAGAAGCGCCGGGTGATGCGCTGTAGCTCTTCCTGCGAGTGCTCCCGCGGGTTGAACTTAATGCCGCCCTTTGCACCGCCGAACGGGAGGTTCATGAGCGCGCACTTCCAAGTCATCAGCGTTGCGAGGGCCTTGAAGTCATCGAGCGATGCGTCCTGGTGGAAGCGCATCCCGCCCTTGTAAGGCCCAAGGATGTTCGCGTGCTGGATACGGTAGCCTTTGAAGAGCTGGTACTTGCCGTTGTCTAATTTCACAGGGAAATTGACAATGATCTCGTTCTTTGGCTGTCTCAGGATCGTGTGGATGTACTCGGGCAGCTCAATAATCTTGGAAGCCTGGTCGATGTAGCCCTGAATGACGCGAAAGAACTCGTAGTCGTTGCCGCTGTCGGCTGCGTGTGGGCTCGATGCGAGCGGTGGGTTGTTGGCACTCTGACTCGGCGTCGCGGTGTTGCTCATGACGACGGCTTATCCCCGCGACAGGCGTCGCTTTCAACCGGTAATGACGAATATTGACGCCGCACTGCGTCGCTCACCGCTCCGATCTCGGGGCAACGCAGCGCGTCAGTGCTACCGCCACCAGAGCGTGTAAACGTAGACGATCGGGGCGATGATCAGGACTGCGTCGATCCTGTCGAGGATTCCGCCGTGGCCCGGGATGATCCACCCGGAGTCCTTGATCCCAGTCGAGCGCTTGAGGAGGGACTCCACCAGATCGCCCAGCGGTCCGAGCGTCCCTGCCACGAGCGCGAGCACCACCCCGTTGACGAGCGGCAGGGACGGCAGAAACCAGAGGCTTGCGATCAGAGCGCCCACGACCGAGCCCGCGACCGCACCGAAGTAACCCTCGCGCGTCTTCTTTGGGCTAACGGCTTCGTACAGCTTGGTCTTGCCCAGGAATCGTCCAACGAAGTAGCCGAATGTGTCGCCGAGCCAGGCGAACATCAGGCTCAGTAGAACGAAGCCCGGACCGGCATCGCCCAGGTCGCGCCGCAGCAATCCAATCGTGGTGAGCAAGCCGCCGATGTAGAGCGGCCCTGCGACCTGCGCGAGCATGCGCAGGCCTGCCGATGGTATGTCTCCGAGGCGCCAGAGCGTGAGCAACAAGCCGATGATCGTAACGACCACGACCGCCGTGATGAGCGACGGCGCGTGGGACGTCCGGAAATACAGCACCAACGAGAATCCGAGCGTCAGGATCGCACCCACGGTTTGTGCCACCCGGTCGCCCGGGTGCGTCATGCCGAAGAACTCGAACGCGCCGATCACACACGCTGCAGCGACGATGATGTACCAGCCCCACGGGGGCGCCATGTACAGCACAGCGAGCAACGCTGGAGCGACGACCACCGCCGTCATCAACCGCACGACGAGATTGCTCTTGGCCACCAAGTCCCGGTTACCAGGCGGCCCGGCGGTCTACAAGAGAAGCCGCAGCGACTGACCATGAATCTCGAAATCAAGCTATGCGGACGGGGATTTCAACTCGGGCGGGGATTGTTGACCGCCTCGGGGCCGAATCAGAGCGCTCCGCACTTGCCCGCATCGGTTCGGGCAAGTAGACGGCGGGAGTGGCGAGCGTGAAGCGGATCGGCCTGTCGCTCCTGAGGTCGCGGGGACCCCTGATCGGCCTATTGGTGGTAGCGGCAGCTGTGCCCAGGCTGTGCGGACCGGCTGCACCCGACGCCACGATCGAGGGCGTTGCGGAGATGCTCGCCAACGCATCCAGCACCCATGTTTCCCCAAAGGACATCGTTTGGGAGCCCAGCGACGGTGCCTGGGCGGATACGACGGTCGGCCGTCCAGCGTTGTTCTTGGGCGCTCAGGAGAAGGGCGGTCCCAAGGACGTCTATCGCGGCTTCGTCCGCGTGACCTGGGACGGCAAGCCGGTTGGTGTTACCCAACTGAGAAACGTGACCGACACGCCGCTCGGGGATGACGTGGCGCTCCGACTCCGGGGTAATCGTGCGATCTTCGCCACGGTTGCCTTCGGTCGGATTCAGGGCGTGAGCGTCCTGGATGTTGAGGGGATTCGTCATGCCGATCGCCCATCGAGCTGGTTTGACCGCGCGCTGCTCAGTGTGACTTCGTTTCAGCAGACCGGTTCGTTCAAGGGCCTGGGCCGCAGCGACATCGTTCTGGACGTGCCGTCGAAGTTCGCGAAGCTGAAGCTAGACGTGCCGCTGCTCACGGTGGACGTCGGCGCGCGGAGTCGGTCGGTTGTCTACGACACGGAGAAGCGGACGCTGACCGGCGTCGACGGGGGTCAGGCGTTTGCGGCCCGCGCGCTTCCCAAGCAGTACCATCCAAAGCCGCTCATTCACTGGGCCGTCGATACCGTCCGCGCAGAGGTCGGCCCCGAGCCGATCGCTTGGCTCGAGCAAAAAGTGTTTGGGGCAAAGGACGCGGTGAAGCGGGCGACCCACGCGCTGGGGCCGTCCTCTGATCAGGAGCAGCTAAAAGACGCGTCTGGCAAGGAATCGGAGGCGCCTCGGGCTGAGATTCTGAGCGCGTCGGGATTGAACTCCAAGGGGTCGTGGCCGCCGCCGCCGATCCCGTCGCTGTGGAAGGAGACGAAGCCTGGTGAGGGCCAATGGCAGCCGTCATCGCAGGAATGGGTGAAGAAGCTTCCGGGGATCCCGCGTAACAAGAAAGCACCGAGCTATTTTTATACGACGTTCATCCGCCCCGATAAGAAGCGCCCGTACTCGACGGTGCACCTCGTCGCGATGGACATGCGCCGCCTCGAATTGGGTATGGAGGCAGGCTTCGAGGATCCTAAGCCGCTTACCGGTCCGCCTGGCGTCGGGCGATTGCCACGCGATAAAGACACGCTCGACCGAGTGGTCGCAACTTTTAACGGAGCCTTCAAGACCACCCACGGAAAGTACGGGATGATGGTCAACAAGCGCGTCCTGTTGCCGCCGGTAAAGGCCGGCGCGACCGTTATCGTGACGGACGAGCGTCGGGTTGGTTTGGGCAGTTGGCCGCAGGATCAGTCGATCCCCGACAACATTGTCAGTTTCCGCCAGAATCTCGACCCGCTGGTCGAGGACGGTGTCGCGAATCCCACGGGGCGCAACATTTGGGGTTGGCAGCTCGCCGGGACCAGCATCATGACCGAGCGCACGGCGCTGTGCGTCACTTCGGCAGGTCACTTATATTACGCGTGGGGAAAAGAAGTCGATGGTCCGACGCTCGGTAAGGCGCTGCGTCAGGCGGGTTGTTCGTACGGCATGCACTTGGACATGAACCCACGCCATTGCGGTTTCGTGTTCACTGACATCCTGGACATGAAACGGAAACAGTTCCGCCTCAAGCGGCTGCACGAAGAAATGGGCATCATGCCCGACAAGTTCGTCAAGTGGTCGGCGAAGGACTTCTTCTACGTGATGGTTCGCGATCTCGCTCCGGCGGATCCGTCACGCATCGTGTGGAAGCCGGACCCGGGAGCCCAACCGCCGCCAGCCTTCGTCCCCGGCGTGTTCCGCGGAACGCTCAAGATGGGCAGTCTCAAGATCGAACTCACGAGCTTTCAGCCCGACCGTGTTCAATGGTCACTGCGCGCTGGTACCAAGGAGTACACCACCCCTAGCTCGGGTCCGGCGAAGCTCGAACTCGGGTCCGCGGACAAGAAGCGCGTTATTGCCGCAATCAACCTTGCGAATGCAACCACTGGTGTTCGCCCGGGCTTGGCATTCGGTACGCAGCCGGTGCTTCCGCCCCGGCCCGGTTTCGCCACTGTGGCGGTGACCAAGTCGAAGCAACTGATCGTGTCTTTGGACCCGCCGTCGACGGAACAACTAGCGTCCGCGCAGCTGCCTATTCTCGCGAAGGACGGCAAGTTGACGCCGGCCGCGCGTGAGACCGGCTCGATGCGGCGCCGCGGCGCTATGTGCGTCACGGCCAATGGACGAATTATGGTTGCGATCGCTCGCCACGACACGAGCGACACACTGGCAGACGCACTGCTGCGCGCCGGTTGTAAGACGGTTGTCGAGCTCGACCGCGGTTCGCAGCATCCAGCGTTCGTGCATAGGGCGGAGACCGAAACGCCGCCGATGACCGGATACGAAACGACAGTTCTGTACGCGCTAGGGCAACAGATGCGCCCGTTCGCATTTCGGTGGAAGGCCAGCGGCGCGGCCCCGTCGACCAAGCCGACAGGATACGACTGGCCGCCGAAGGGGTCGAAAGCTGCGGCAAGCGCTAGTCCGTAGCGCTCGCTTCGCGTGATGTCTCGGCGTCTCGATACGCGCTTGAGGGCAGCGGGCGGCGATGGCGTCTCGGGCGCTAGTCGATAAACAGGTTCTTTTTTGCCGACTTGGATATCGCTGCGACGGCCGGGTGCTTGATACGCCGTTCCACGGTGATGGCGTAGAACCGCTCCACGACTTCGCTCGTTCTTCCAACGATATGGACGCCGTACTGCGTTTTGACGTTGGATTCGACCACGGTGGGCGCGGGAAAAATCCCTTCACCGCCCTGGCCGAAGCTCTTGAGGAGACCTGTGTCGTCGAACTCCGCGGCGACGCGGGGCCGTATGTCGAGCGACTCAAACCAGTGATCGAGCGATCGGCGAATCGGGCTTTCGTTGGTAGGCAGCAACAGCGGAGCGTCGTCCAGCGACTGCGGAAACCCGCGTCGGTAGCGCTTTGCCAGCTCTGGGATCGCGAAGAACGTTGTGCCACATTCACCGAGCAAGTGATTGAACGCCCTGACCTTGATGTTGCCCCCGACCGGCGTGTCTGACAGCACGAGGTCGAGGCCTTTGATGGCGAGCGCCGCGAGTAGTCGTTCCGTTTTATCTCCGTGGCAAATAACCCGGACCTGTTGTTCTAGTCGCATCGCAGGCATCAGCAGCCGGTGCGCGACTAATTTCGGAAGCGCGTCCGAGATGCCGACGTTGAGCAATAGGGCGCGACCCGTTGGTCTCCCCTTGATCGTGTCCTGCAGTTCGCGGCCCAGCCCGAAGATTTCGTCGGCATATCGAAACACCAGGTGACCATCTTCGGTGAGTTCGAGCTGGCGGCCGCTCCGGCGAAACAGCTTCAGATCAAGCGACTGCTCGAGGGCGCGCACCTGCCCGCTGACGGTAGGCTGAGCAAGCCGCAGCGCTTTGGCGGCTCGCGCCACGCCGCCTTCTTTGGCCACCATCCAGAAGTACAGGAGGTGATGGTAGTTGAGCCACTCCAAGACCTTGGTTTACACCCGCCCGATCCGTACGTCTAATCGGCGCACGGCGGCGGCTTCGACTTGTTGCCCGCCTAACCGCGTGTCTTTGCTGACTCTTTAGTGGTCGCTGACTTCTTGGTGGTGGTCGTTCGCTTGGTCGTTTTCGACTTCTGGGTGGCCGCTGACGTCGCCGGAGCGGCCTTCTGCTCGGTGGCGCGCTTGGCCGCTTCATCGCTGGCCGTCGCGCGCGGCTGTTTACTCTTGGGAGCCCGCTTGGCGACGGCGGCCTTCTTTGCCCTCTGGACGATGCCCTTCTTCGAGCGCTTCCAGCCTCGATAGGAGTATTGGGGTGGCTGTCCTGGGCCAGAATAGTCGATCCAGTAGGTAGTCACGGGCCGGACATCCAGGTGGCAAAACCCGGATGTGGGGTAGTAGCCGACGCCGACGTTCTTGAACTTCCGCAGGTAGTCGCGCAGGACAGTATTAGGCACGCCGTCGACGCGCATGTCGATCGCGTGGCCCAGGTTGTGACGCGACTGCTTAGTATACTGCGCCTTTGAGGGGGGTCGATAGCCGGAGACAACCTCGATGGTGCGGCCGCCGAAGTGATCGCTGACCTTTGCCACGAGCTGGATCAGCCGCCCGTGAATGTTGGCTCGCTCGCCGGTGGCTTTACTGCGCAGGGTGT
>JAUIKB010001164.1 GCA_030430975.1 Polyangia bacterium | reverse complement strand
CTGACTGTGGGTTTAGACCTAGGTTGGATTCCCGCAGCGCTTTCTCGACGACCTGCATCTGGGATTTATCCCACGGCTTTACCGTCAGCATCCGGGGCTCCGGCACGCCCACCGTCGCCATCTGCGACAGCGGTGTGGTCTGTCCGTAGTAGTCCACCCGAATTGTGTCGAGCATCCCCGGGTGAGCACGGCCCGTGCGCAGCTTGCCGAGTTCGCGTCGCAAAGCGTCGTGGGCCTTGCTGATCGCCTGTGCCAAATCGCTCAAGACTTCGTCGATCATCGGAGCCTGCTATACCACCGTTCCGCGGACGACGATGGCGGATTGTGGAGCTTACGAGAGCCGAGAACGGTAGTCGCCGTAGTCGAACCGCCGAGTAGAACGCACCGTTGAATCCGCGCTGTCGTAAAGAACGATACGAGGCAAAGCGACGCCGTTGAACATCGTGTTTTTGACCATGGTGTAATGACCCATGTCCAGCAGCACTACCCTGTCGCCGACACTAATCGGACGATCGAACGAGTAGTCTCCGATAACGTCGCCTGCCAGACAGGTGGAACCCGCAAGCCGGACGTCATGCGCTCGACGTCCCACAGCCGAAGCGCCGAGGACCTCGGGCCGGTACGGCATCTCCAGCACGTCTGGCATGTGCGCGGCGGCCGAAACGTCCAGAATCGCGATCGGTAAGTCCGCGTGCACGACGTCCAAGACCGACGCGACGAGAACGCCCGCGTTGAGGGCGACAGCCTCGCCTGGCTCGATGATCACGTCGACGTCGTAGCGCGCACGGAAGTCGTCGATCACGCGACACAGCAGGTCCAAGTCGTACCCGCGCCGCGTAATGTGGTGGCCACCGCCGAAGTTAACCCATGTCGCCCGACTCAGCGCGCCGTCGAACTCGCGCTGCACCGCGGCGACGGTGCGCTCCAACGGCTCCGCCCCGAGCTCGCACAGCGTGTGAAAGTGTACCCCGGTCAGCGTCGCCTCAAAAAGGTTCAGCGGCAGCGTGCCCGGTCGCACCCCCAGTCGAGACGTCTCGGCGCACGGGTCGTAGAGCGCAACGGCCACTTCCGAGTGCTCCGGATTGATCCGAATGCCCAAGGCGCAATCATGCTGCAGCGCCTGACGCGCGTGACGCTCGACCTGGGCCACTGAATTGAACACAACGTGATCACTGAGCGCCGCGATACCCTCGAATTCGTCGGGGGCGAACGCCGGCGCATAGCTGTGAACCTGCTTCCCGAACTCTTCGTGCCCCAACCTTGCTTCGTTCAGCGAGCTGGCCGCGACGCCGTCCAGATATGGGCGCAGTTCGTTAAAACATCCGAACGCCGCGAACCCCTTGAGCGCTAGAAGCACCGTCGCGCCCGTTCGATCGCCCACCGACCTGATGACTCGTGCATTCTGACGAAGGACTTCGAGATCTAAGACATAGCTAGGCGTCTCGAAGTCCGCGGCGTTCAGCGCCGGAATGAAGTTGCGCGCCCACGGAACATCGCTGTCGTCTTCGCCAGCCACGTCAGAGTTCAACAACGTGCCACGGCAAGCCGTGACGTGCCGCCAGATCGAGCATGGGTACGGGATCGAACTCCTCGATGTTGTGCACGCCAGGCTGCTGCCAAATGCCGTCCAGCATGAGCTTCGCCCCGCACGCTACCGGCACACCAGTCGTGTAAGAGATCGCCTGCGACCTCACCTCGGCATAGCAAGCCTCGTGGTCACACACGTTGTAGATAAACGCCCGCTTCTTGCGGCCGGCTTTGCGCCCCTCGACCAGGCAGCCGATGCAGGTCTTTCCGGTATAGCCCTCGGCGAGCGACGCGG
>JAUIKB010001163.1 GCA_030430975.1 Polyangia bacterium | reverse complement strand
GACCGACGGGTTGAGACATCAGCCGTCGGTCGCGCCGGACTCGATCGCTGCGAGCCGAGCTGCAAAATCGCTCAGCTCCCGCGCCGCGGTGTCGCCTTCTGTAGGCAGCTCCTTCTGAAGCCCCAGCACACGCAGTACGAACCACACAGGCAACCCAGTACCGAATACTGCCCGGCTCAGCCAGCTCGACGAAGCCTTCAACACGAACGGTCCTCCATTGCGGTAAAGCCAGTCATCTAGCTTTCGCAGTGGCTTGAACGCCTCGGGCTCCTCAAGTTCAAACAGCTCTGGCGCATCGTGTGTACTGCCCTCACGTCGAAGTATCTCCCCGACCGCACGCCGCGCTGCCTCGTTCGCCCCTTCCATCGTCGCGAGGTTGGTGTTGGTTCGGACATAATCCGCGGCGAGCAACAGATTACGGATCTCAGTGGCCGCGTCCGGTCGATGCTCCCAGCTTCCAGGCGGATGAACCAAAAGCGGTGTCGTGTTCGCGACCGCACAACCATCGGCGAACGTGACGTTTGAGTCTAAATGTCGGGCCACGATGTCGGCCGGATCGAGAATCTCTTGTCCGTCGTGATTCAGCCCCTCCAGCAACTGCCTGAGCACTTCATCTAGGACCTCTTCCCGCGTGTGCTCGCGCGCGGCACGGCCCGTGACTCTCGACTTGGCTTTCCAGTTTGAAACATCAACAGACAAGATATCTTCAACGGACCCGTCGCCGTATGCTTGCTTGATAGACGTGCCGCTCTTCGCCCAGAACGGTCCCTGGGAGATCGACGTCAATGCCCAGTCCGAGTCGGGGTACACCACGTGACCGAATGCGGTTGGCGCAGGTCGGCGCAAGAAAAACTGAGCGCCGACCATCCAAGCAGTTGCGGACCCCAGATGTTCTCGCGCGGCGCGCAGCTGGGGCGACGCCGCCGCCACGGGCTCATCGATCAGAAGAATCATGTCCTCCAGCGGCAGGGCGCAAATGTGATAGTCCGCTGAAACGCTGCTGCCATCAGCCAGCAACGCGTTCTGCACTTCGGGTGTGGCACCCGTTGTGAGCTGCAGCCGCGATACCGCGTTGCCGGTGTTGAATTGCACGCCTTGTGACTCAAGGTATTCGCGCCACGGAGCAATCCACCGCTCGTCGGTGGGACCATTCATGACTCGGTCCAGGTCGTCTTTGCCCTCGAGGATAAAGAGCTGCGATCCCACCTTCCCAATCGTGTACGCGCTCCCCTCCTTCCCATCCATCGCAACCATCGTCCGCGGCATGGTCGCAGTAAACGTCTGGTAATTAACGGATAAATCTGAGGCACCCGCAAAATCGAACCATGACTCCTTGTCCAACTCGCCCTGGCGGCGCCGCTCTGACATGCTGAGTACGCGGAACACCGAACCTGCAAGAGCCACCGCATCCCGCGGCTCCAGGCCGTACGCTTGCCGTGAAAACCACGTACGCATCAGCGCCAGAGCGCCCCAAATGTCCGTAGGGCCCTTGGTACGGCGGGGCGCCTTCGTAAAGCCTCGGCCGGTCGCGATGGCTAGTTCTTCACTCCCCACCAGGTTGTCGAGAACGCTGCCCGCAGCCGTGGGGATCTGACTCATCGTGGCGTCCAGATGCCGATAGAACGCCGGATAGAACCGAAAACCATGCTCCCCCGGCAAGTGTTCGCGGCCGTCGCGTCCGGTGTCAGCCAGATACTGGCTGCTCGCCTTACCGCCCAGCTTCGGCTCGGATTCGTACACATCGACGTTGAACCCACGGTGGATCAGCTCATGCGCCGCGGACATCCCACCGATTCCGCCACCGTAGATCGCTACTGTCTTCATAGTTCCC
>JAUIKB010000132.1 GCA_030430975.1 Polyangia bacterium | reverse complement strand
TCAACGTCGATCTATCACGCACCAACCTGCCGTGTCCGATGTGCGACCGCACCCTGGTGTTGACGTACGTCGCCGACGGCAACGTGCCGGTGGACGTATGCCTGCGTCACGGGACTTGGTTCGACGCAGGTGAGATCGAGACAATCGCCGGCGCCGTCGACGACCGGCGACGACGCGCACGCCCAACAGAAGGCGCTCGCACCACGTCCACGACGCGACCCGGCATGTCGCTGACCGACGGGCCCGACGCTGAATCCATGGCCGACGCGACCGACGGGATAACTTCCACGCTGAAAGCGCTGGTGCGCGGTCTACTCGATCGCTAGCGCCTTCAACAAGGGGTGCCGAAGCCGCGTTCCAACTCGCCCAACGGGTCGGACACGGTGCGCACGATACCCCGCCACGTCGGATTCGAGATGGAGCGCGCAGCGCGCCAAACCCAGTAGCGCAGCTCGCCCAGAACCAGCCCGGAAAGCGGCGTGAACCACAGATCAAGCCCGCTCGGCCGCACGCCGCTGGCTTCGAAGACATAGTCCCAGGCGTAGCCACCGACGGTCGTGAACAGCAACGCTTCGGCCACCGTGGCACCGCATTCTCGAGCGCGCAGATGAAGCTCACTACCAAAAAGGCCGTGGCCAAGCGTGTTGATCCACCAGGGATCGCCGTCCCACTCGAATGCGGCCTGAGAGCTATCCCACTTCGGCGGCTCAGTCCAAGCCCGCCGATAGCGCTGCCCCAGCGTCGGCGGGTCGAGCTGGTAGAAGGGGTCGGGCCAGATGATCGCCTCACCGACCCGCATCGCGGTCATCAGCCCCAACCCATGCAACGACGGCACTAGCCAGTTTGCGCCGCGCGGCGCCGGGTCCGGCAGGGAGTTCGACGCAGCCCACCCGATCTGAGGCGTCGCGAGGACCAGAGCGCCTGCCGCGATCCACACCGCGCTACGACGTGGGTCGAACACGCCGCTTCTCGATCATCTCTTCCATTTCATCAATGCTCCGGGGCCAATCCGACTTGAGCAGTCTCGACAATGAGCGGTCCGCGAGCAACTTGCCGTCGGTCTGGCATGTGGCGCAATAGTTCACTTCGTTAGACGCATGTCGAATGCGTTGCACAGGACTAGCGCACACCGGGCACGGCTGTTTGTACTTGCCGTGGACAGCCATCTCTTCACGAAAGGCGGTCACCTTGTCCGGAAACTCCTCGCCCTGCTCGACACGCAGGCGCGTCGTCCAGTCTTCGAGCGTTTCTTGAACCGCGACGAACAAACCGCGCAGCTGAGGTTCGTCTAGTTGTGATGTCCGCCGCACCGGAGACAATCGCGCCGCGTGAAGAATTTCATCCGAATACGCGTTGCCAATGCCGCTGAGAATTCGCGGATCGGTGAGCGCACGTTTCAGCGTGCGATTCTCGCGCGTGATCGCTGTACGGAACTGGTCGTAGTCGATCTCGAGCGGCTCGATTCCACCGCGGTCGTGGTCCTTGAGCGCGTCCTCCCCACGGACAACGTAGATACTGGCGCGCTTCTTGGTGCTAGCTTCTGTTAGCACGATCGTTCCCACATCAAAATCAAACGCCGCCAGTCCACGTTTTCGGTGAAGCGCCGCGCCAGGCTCGCGAAGCCTGAGCCTACCGGCCACCATGAGATGGAGGACCAGATACAGATCGCTGTCGAACTCCCAGACGATGCGCTTGCCCAGGCGGCGAAAACCCGCCACTCGGCGGCCGTCCAGCTCCTTGACCGCTGGATCGTATGAGCGAACGACGAACGGCGACGCGATCCTAATCCGCTCCAGTCGCCGGCCCACCAACAGCGCCTCAAGGCGTTCCAGATAGATCGTCACGTCCGGCAACTCGGGCATGTCGCGGCCATTGTACCGAGCATTGTGGAGCGCCCCGACTGATCAGCGTCGGTCGCTCGGCGCGCCCAGCAGTCAATAATCCATTAATTCCAGACACTTGGGGCAACTGTCAGGAAAGCCCATCTGCCCGCGTTTCCTAAAAGTGAAAAAAGCCGGTCACAAACCGCGGTCTCATGACCACTTGCAAGTGGACGGTGAGGAGAACTCGATGACGGGGAACGAAGCCACAGCGGATCAGGTGCCAGGGTCGAGCCCTCGTCTGAGCCCGGAAGACCAGTCGGTGATCGATGCGATCGCAAGCGGCGCGTACCAAGACGCGCTTCAGCTCTGCGCCGAGTTCCACGGACAAGCGGTCGGGCGCCTGTGCATGGCGCTGCTGGGCTCGCAGAACGAAGCCGAGGATATCGCTCAGGACACACTGCTCGACGCGTACGCCGGGTTCGTGCGACGCGGCCCGACGACCTCGGTTAGGGCCTGGCTATGCGCCATCGCACGCCGCAAATGCGCGCGTCACATGGAGCGTCGTGGGCGTCGCGAAGCGCGGCTTCGCCTGATTCATGATTCGGCGCGCAGCCCGGCGACAGACGAACTCGTGGCCCGTCGGCAGCGTGCCGAACAGGCACGCGAGGCGATCGGTTCGATTCGCCCCACCGAACGTGAGGCGCTGCTGCTTCGGTACAGCGCCGAACTGAGTTTTGAAGATGTTGGGCAGGCGTGCGGGATCGACGCCGCGGCGGCGCGCAAGCGCGTGTCGCGCGCGCTCGGTCGACTGCGCGCCAGCCTGGGAGCCAAGGAGTAAGCGATGACAGATCTGGACATGTGCAGCACGGTCGAAGACCAACTCACGGCCATTCTCGACGGTACGGCAGCGGACGAGCTGTTCGACCACATCGCGGACTGCGACTCCTGTCGAGACCTTCGCTATGACGCCGAGCGGGCCGCCCAGCTCGCTGACGGCGCGGGGCTCGACTATGAGCAACCCGACGACTTCACGACGCGCCTACTGGAAAAAGCTCGGGCATTGCCAGCGCCCGAGGGCGCGGAAGCCGCTGCCGAAGCACGAGCGGCGGCGGCTGCCGCTGAGCAGCCGCGCAGCGGCGAAACCTTCAAGACCAGCCCGATGGTCGACGTGCCCGGCGCCGACGCATCTTCCCACGAAGATATCGCGTATCAGCGGACGCTGCTCAGCGTTCGGACGCCAGACGTGCCCGACGCACGTCCCGCCGAGGCAGAGCCCGCCGAAGACCAGCCCGCTGCATCGACAGACGCGGCAGAGCCAACCGGCGACACCGCCCAAGAATCTGAACCCGCCGCTGGCGATACCGCCCCGCTCCCCGAGCCGAAGCCGACCACCGAACCGATGCGCGCGGCTGCGATCACCGGCGATGTCAAACACTCGACCCACGGCGCTGTGGATGCTGCACCGCACCCGCTGCCGGCCAAGCCCCCCGCCAAGTCACGAGCGGGTAAGCGGCGCGGAGTGGTCATCGGCCTGTTCGCTACCGGCATCGCAGCCGCCGCGGCGGTCGCGGTCGTCGTCAAGACTCGAGGCTCCGATCCGGGCTCGGCGCAGGCCGTGACCGCGGCCTGGGAAGGCAAAGTTACCGAGCTCGCCACCGGGCCGGGCTCGGACGGACTTGCGATCTGCAACGCACAAGGCGAGGCCTGCCAAGCGGCCACCAAGGACGCGATCGTGCCGACCGGCGCAGTGCTCAAGACGGACGCCACAACGCGAGCTCGAGTCGCGTTGAGCGACGGTACGTTGATCACCGTTGACCGAAACACCGAGCTGAAGCTCAGCGCCAAATGGAACCGCCGAGCGATGCTCCAGCGCGGCGCGCTCGTCGCTCAGGTCGAAAAACAGGATGGCTCGACCGCGCGTTTCGACACGCCGCTCGGTCATGCAGAGGTGCTTGGGACCAAGCTAGCGCTAAGCACTACATATAAGTCGACGACCGTCGACGTGACACGCGGCTCTGTGAAGCTCAGCGACAAGCAATCGCGCAGCGTTACGGTTCGAGCTGGTGAAGAAGGCCGCGTGCAGGACGGCATCGCACCGTTCGCCGCCAACGCGCCCGCAATCGGCGCCGCCGTCGCCTGGAGCGAGTCGCTCAACGAAACAGAAGACGAAGCCGTGCCGCTGCGTGGCCTGGGTGAGCTGCGCGCCAAGAAGCCGGGCGAAAAGTCAGAACGCAAAGGCGCCGTGTCGCTGACGTCGCACAAGGTGTCGGTCCGCATCGTCGAGAACATCGCTCGTACTCAGATCGAAGAAGTCTTCACCAACAGCACCGATGATGTTCTGGAAGGCATCTTCCGGTTCCCGCTACCGCCCGACGCTCAGATCGAAAACCTGGCACTCGAAGTCGACGGAAAACTGAAGAACGGTGCCTTCCTGGATCGCGACCGCGCGGCGGCGATCTGGCGCGGCACAATCGTGAACGCGGCACCTAAGCTGCGCAAGACCATCAAGGAAGAGATCATTTGGGTGCCCGGTCCTTGGCGCGACCCGGCTCTGCTCGAATGGAAGCGCGGTGGACGTTTCGAACTGCGGATCTTCCCGATTCCGAAGCGGGGTTCGCGTCGCATCGTCTTGACGTACACGCAGGTGGTGCAGCCGACGGCCGGCGTGCGTCGCTACACGTATCCGCTCGCGCACGATCCCAGCGGCTCGACGCAGGTTGCGAACTTCAACGTCGACGTTCAGGTTCAGGGCCACGACCCGGCCTTTGGCGTCCAGGCCGCCGGATACGCCCTCAAGCCTGGCGACTCGCGTGGCGGCGCTGAGGGACTGACGTGGCAGAAGGCCAACTTCAAACCGGCGGGTGACCTGGTGCTGGAATATGCGCTACCCAACCGCAACAGCGAGATCACAGCCTGGGCGTACCAACCGACTGACGAGGACGTGGCCAAGCAAACCGGAACGAAGGACGCGCCGGCGAAGAAGACCGACCAATCCGACGACGGTGTCACGCGCAAGTCGCCCTACGTGGCCCTCGCGCTGCGGCCGAAACTGCCGCGCACAAAGGACGCGCAGGCGCGCTCCTTTGTCGTGGTGGTGGACTCTAGCCGCTCGATGATCGGCGAGCGCTATAGCCGAGCGACGACGCTCGCGGCACGGTTCATCAAAGAGCTCGACCGCGGCGACACGTTCACCGTCATGGCATGTGATACGACCTGCCGTCAGTTACCCGGCGGCCCCCAATCGCCCAGCGGCACGAGCGCTGCCGACGCCAAGACATTCCTAGACACGCTCACACCTGAGGGCGGCTCGGACGTCGCCGGAGCCATCGCGCACGCCGCCAAAGCAGGCGCCGCCAGCGGCGGCCGGGCGCTCAGAGTCGTGTACATCGGTGACGGCACCCCGACGGTTGGCGCGATTCGCCCGGCCTACGTCACGCGCGAGGTGAAGCAAGCCATCGGCGCCGGGACCGGCACCGTTACAACCGTGGCGATCGGCGCTGACGCCGACGCCGACACCTTGGGCGCGGTCGCGCGCGGTGGTGGCGGTGTGGCGCTACCCTACGTCCCAGGTCAGCGCACTGCTGAAGCTGCATACGCAGTGTTAGGCGCTACGTACGGCACGACCCTGCGCGACGTCGAGGTGACGCTACCGCCCGGGCTGACGGCTGTGGCGCCCAAGCGCATCGACACGATCGCGGCGGGCGCTGAAACGATCGTCGTGGCGCGGATGAGCCAGCCCAGCGTGGGCGGCGACGTCGTGGTGCGGGGCAAAGTTGGAGACAAACCGTTCGAGCGAACGCTCACCGTGGCGCTCAAGCCGACCAGCGCTAAGGGCAACGCATTCGTTCCGCGGCTCTACGCGGCGGCCGCGATCGGTGACCTCGAAAAGGACCCCAGCGAGGACGCAAAGAAACAGGCCGTCGCGCTGTCCAGCGAGTTCAGCGTAGCGAGCCGGCACACGTCGCTGCTGGTGCTCGAGAGCCAGGCGATGTTCAAAGCTTTCGGTCTGGACAACTCGCGCCGCGCGCCGACCTGGACAGGCGAGGACGCGGCCGAGAGCACAGTTGGAGCGTCCCCCGACGACGCAGCTTCTGATGAGGACGCGGACGATTCCAAGGATGCCTTTGACGGAGCCAGCGGCAGCACGGCGTCGGGCGGCGGAGGTTTTGGTCAGGGCAGCAAAGGCGAAAGCTCGCAGCCCGGATTCGCCCCGCCTCCGTCGGCAGCCCCGCCAGCGCGCAAGTCGACACAAACCGCGAAGAAGGCAAAAAAGCCCGCGTCGGCGCGACGGCAGGACCTGGACGTGCTGGGCGGAGACCCCTGGGAGCCGCCGCGCTCCCGACCCCGTCCGCGCCGTATGATACCGATGCGACGGATCTTCGAGCGCAAGGCGACGATCATCACGGGCCGCAAGGTTCCCGCAAAGGCCGTAGTCTCGAAGCTGCTCGAAGCCGAGCGCAAGGTGCAAACCGAGCCCAACAACCGCACGGCGGTACAAGACCTGTTCACGCTGTACGCGCTGAGCGGTAACGCGGGACGCGCGCAGCAGGTCGCCGAGCGCTGGTCGACCAAGGATCCGCTAGACCCCGCAGCCCTCACGGCCCGCGCCGACGTCGCTGCCAGCAGCGGCAAACGCGAGCTGGCGATTCGGATCCTCGGTAGCGTGGTCGATGTCCGCCCGGAGGACATCGCGTCTCAGAAACGCTTGGCGCGACTGCATCGCTGGGCGGGCCGTCCGGAGCTCGGCTGTCGGCACGCACTTGCCATCGCGCAGATCCGCAGCCGCGACGCGAAACTGCTCACGCAGGCCGTGCGCTGCGCCCGAGAAACCGGCATGAGCTCGATGGGCGATGACATGCTGCGAGCAGCGGATAAGCGGACTCGCGCGGTCGCCGAACAGCTGCTCAAGAAGAACCGTCGCAAGGACACGCTTCGCGGTACGTTTAAGGTCGAGGCGACCTGGGCCGGCGCTGGCGGGGCGGACCTCGATCTGGCCATCCTGCATCCCGACGGCCACCGGGTGTCTTGGCTCGGCGCACCCACCAAGTCGGTCATCACCGCGACCGATGTGAAGAGCCTGAGCCGCGAGGGGCTCGCGCTCGGCGGCGCCAAAAACGGCGAGTACGTCATCGAAGTAGTTCGAGCGGCAGGGGCGGGGCCCGTGAGCGGAACGCTGACCATCAATGCGGCCGGCAGCCGTAAGACCATACCGTTCACACTCGTTGGACAACGTACGACGGTGGCGATCACGAAGTTCACGACAACATCTCGTCTCGTTCCAGTCCGTCGAGGCTGGGGTGGCGGCGGCTGGCGTCGCGGTTGGCGCTAGATCGCCGGAACTTTCGCCCAGCTCAGACGTCAAAACAACCAGGAGACTTTCCAATGCGAAAATTGATTCTGACAGCCCTGCCATCCGTCGCGCTTGCGGCCGCCGCGTGCGGCACCGCGCCGCCTCCACCACCGGCGGGCGGAAGCCAACCGACCGCCGAGGCGGCACCGCAGGGCGGCCCCCAGCTAATCGCAACGTCCGACGCCACCGCCGAGCCGGCTCCTATTGAACCTCCGCCGGACGGCCAGTGGGGCATTGCCGGCCCGCCCTCGTTTGCGTCCGTTGTCGACAAGGTCACTCGCATGGTCAGCGACCAAAAACTCCGGGCCATGGCCAGTCGCCGCAAGCTGTCGCTGGTCAACGTGATGTGGGAGGACACGGGCCGTGCACAGGGTTCATCGCTCGGGCCAAACATCAGCGACCTGAGCCTTCAAGTGCGCTTCAAGCGCCCCGGTCAGCGCCGGCAGAGCGCCGCGGTAATGCCGGTGATTCGCCATCCCAACTTCAGCGACAAGACGGGCGACGTCCCCGCCAACAAGTTCTTCCTGCGTCTGGGCAACCACAAGAAGAACGGCAAGCTGGAGACCGTTGCACTCAAGGATGTGCTGCGAAATGTGCGCCGCTATCTGTCCAAGCCGTCGAGCGTATTGGGTAGCGGCAACTTGCTTGCCAAGCGTGATTCGCACTTCTTGGTTAGTGCGCAGGCGGTCTTTTTACCCATCCCCAAGCAAGGCAAAGCTGAGTTCACACCGGTCCTGTTCAATTATCAGTCCGCACCCAAGTCTCCCGCGGTACTCAGCATCCTGGCAACGCGTCAGGGCACCAGCATCCAGGTTATCGAAAACCGACCGGGCGATGCGACCGCTGCCGGTTGGGGTCAGGAGCTGTTCTTCAACAAGGCGGGTCAGCGCGCCCCGTTCACCGCGGAGCGGCGTACCGATGTCAAGGCGCGCATCGACGCCAAAGGCGGTCCGAAGAGCGAAGACGACAAGAGCGCGCTGGCGAAAGGCGCCGACGTGCTGTTCCTCGTCCAGATCCCTCTCAAGCACAAACAGCGCGGTGTGCTCGGCGGCATGCCGGGTGGCGGCATCGGTTTCGGGTCAGGCGGCGCGATGCCCCCGCCGATGTCCAAGCCCCAGGCTGCTAAACCCAAAAAGAGCGCGGCGCCCGCAAAAGACATGGACGCAGAAGAGAGCGACGTCGAACAGGCGGTGCTCGGGCACGGCAAGGTAGAGGGTCCATTTATCGAGGGCAACCGACTCAAGCTTGTCCGCGATCCGAAGTTCCCAATTCGCATCACCGTGCAGTTCTACAAGGCGACCAGTAACGGCGTCGTAAACGAGTCCGACTTCAACGCCATCAGCCGCGCGATAGGAAGCGTGTATGAGCATGCCGACTTCGTGGGCAGTCTGGTCGTTCCGATGGGTGATCCGAAGCGACCCACCTCGTGGCAGAAGACGCCCAGCGACTGGTTTCCCTGGTAGCGCCAGCTGCCCTGCCGCGCACTCGCCCTATACCAACGGACCTGCCCCAGCCTACCGCGGCCTGGTCCGCGGTCTCGCCGGCAAGCACCTGAGGATGCCGCGCGAATCGACATAGGTGACGCGCCAGCGCGAACGGTAGATCGGCGCCGCTGAAGCGCCACGATACGCATGTGGGCGCCCGTTGATGAGCAGCGGCGAGCGGTCCACCATGTCCCACAAGTGCTCCAGGATATGGCGCTTCACCGCGTTGGATGCGTCTACCTGAGCGGCGATCTCGGAGTAGACGTCATCCCATGGCCGTCCCGCCTGGCTGAGAAGATAACGACGCAGGGGCGCTAGATTCTCGTTCAAGAACTTCGACCCGCGCCCCCGACCCATCGGCTCGCGCCGATAGGTCTGGTCCAGATCACCGCGGGGTGCCCACGCGGCTCGACCGCGGACGCGGCGAAGCCGTCCACCACCCCATCGCGGTCGGAGCACGAGGACCTTCGACATGTCCGCACGCATCAGTCCGAACTCCGATGCAGCAGTAGGCGTCCGCGGCGGTCCAGCCGGTAGGTCGCGCGCGCGTTGCCCCGCTGCACCTGATGATGGTGGCGGCGCAGTGCCTCATCGCGCTGAGCACGCAACGCCTGAGCGCGCTCGGCGACAGCATGTTCGAGGAGTTCGATCGCAATGCGCCGATTGGCGTGTTGGCTGCGCTCTGCCGTTACGCGCACCGACGTCCCGGTGGGTCGATGTAGAGCGCGAACGGCGCTCTCGGTCTTGTTCACGTGTTGACCGCCCGGGCCACCGGCGCGGGCGGTGGTGATGACGACATCGCGCAGGTCAACGCAGGGTGCGTAGAGCGGTGCGGCGAATAGTTCGACGCCACAAAACCAGCGCTTCCGGGCGTTTTTCCCGCGTTCTGGGCTTCGATTGATGAGCGCATAGGTACCGGTCAGCGCCTCCGCCGCTGGCGTGACCCTGCTCAGAGTAAGCCGTACGGCCCGGGGCGCGCTGGGCTCACCAAAGTTGGTTCGACCGACTACCGCCGTGCTGTTCCGGAGCAGCTCGACATGGAGTAGTTCGGCGAGAAGTCCGGTAAACCGTCGCACCTCGCACGGCCCCTGACCGCTGGTTAGCTGGAGAATATGCATGCTCAT
>JAUIKB010001162.1 GCA_030430975.1 Polyangia bacterium | reverse complement strand
CCCTACAACGACGTGTTCGTGAAAGGTGGCTGCCGCAAGCAGACGTTAGTGCTGCTGACCGACGGTGAACCCAACCTGGATCTCCGACCGTTCTGTGAGGGTACTGGCGGCGACTGTCCCTACGAGAAGTCCGAGGACATCGCGCGCGACATGGCCAACCATGCCGATCCGAACAAGCGCATCACGACGTTCGTCATCGGGTTTGCCGTTTCCAAAGTTCTAAACGGAACGCTCGAGTGTAGTGACTTGACGGACGCGGACCTGACCGATCCCGGCGGGCTGTGTGCCACCAACAACGACGCCCAGCTGCAGGTGTGCTGCGGACTGAGTCGCATCGCCTACAACGGCGGTACAGACCGCGCGTACTTCCCGGCCAACCGCGAGGAACTCCGGCAAGCGTTGAGCGACGTGCTGTCCACGCTCACGCCCAGCACGAGTCGAACGCTGCCCGTGTTCGCTTCGGGGAGCGCTTCGGGAAGCGGCTTCAAGGGTTCCTATCGATTCCTCACGTCGTTCATTCCGCGGCAGTTCGACATGTGGTCGGGCGTTCTCGAGCGCCAACGCTACGTCTGTAAAGAGAACCTCTCCACCGGCAACATCGAGCCGCTGCCCGAACCGATCACGGCTCTCAAGGGCGACGACTTCGCCGCCAACGTCAACTCGAACTCCAGCTACAGCACCCGACCTCGGCGCTTCGTGTCCGTCCAAGGTGCATTCTCAGCAGGTCGTATCGAGTCGGAACGCTCGATTCGCCCGCGACTAACGACCGACGACGGTGCGGGCCTGTATTCGGGCGTGACGTTTCAAGGTGATGCGTCGACGTTTGCCTCAACGCCATCGCCAGTCGCGATGAACCTGTCCGGCACCAGCTGTCCCGTCCTGACCGCGACCCAATGCCGCGACAAGTACATGCGCTGGCTGGTCGGCCTCGGCAACGGCAGCATCTATCATCGCTGCCCCACTCCGGGCAGCAAGTGCAACCTACTGGGAGACATCTACCACTCCACGCCACGAGTTGTCGGCGCGCCGCAGGAGTTCCTCCGAGACGAGAGCTACACGACCTTCGCCGCTTCGCGACTGACGCGGCCGCTGATGCTGTACACGTCTACCAACGACGGCTTCTTGCATGCGTTCAAGGTCGCGCCCGGCGACACCACCGATACGTTCAAAGTCGACAAGCTCGAGAACAACGAAATTTGGGCGTTCATGCCGCCGGCGCTGCTCCCCAAGGTGCCGGCGCAGTACCCAGGCACCCACCAAAACTTGCTCGATGGCATCCCCGTCGTGCGTGATGTCGTCGCAACCAAGGTGGGCACGGACTTCGTGCTCGAGCGCACGCAAGCCAACGCTGCCAACCCTGATGCCAACACGTCGTGGCGCACGATCCTGATTCAGAGTTTCGGCGGCGCGAGCCCTGGCTACTTCGCCCTCGACATCACCGATCCGATCCCCAGCCAGACCGGTGGAGGCCCGAAGTTCCTTTGGCAGATCACCACCGACAAGGACGGCAATCCGCTGTTCGGCCGCTCCGGTCCGACCCCGCTGATCACCACGCTGTTCCTGAGCTCCGGCACCGGGCCGGCAAAAGAGGTCGCGGTCGCCGTGCTGCCCGGAGGCGACGCTGGCCCAGCCGGCACTTCGTGTACCCGTCAGACGACGAGCTTCGCCGACATCGATAGCGCGTTCCCACCGCGCAGTCGCGTCCCCTGCTACTCACCGAACGCTGGCCCGGCGCGCTCGCTCACCATCGTGCGCCTCGACACCGGCGAGATCATCCGAACGTTCCGGCAAAGCGCCGCCGACGCTCCGGCTGGGCTTGCGACCAAGGTGACGGA
>JAUIKB010001161.1 GCA_030430975.1 Polyangia bacterium | reverse complement strand
GACGTATCCGCCAACCAAGATCTACTGGCGTCGACACAAGAGCAACAACAAGCGCTACCTAGACAAGTCGATGCGGATGTTCCCGCAGCGCCTTCAGTCAGCCGGCTTCAAGACGCACGCCTTCACGATGAGTTTCGACCGACTGCAGCCCAAGGGCGGTATCGGGCTTCATCGCGCGTTCGACACCTACGACTCCAAAGAGCCTGCCGATTCGTGGCGCGGACGTCCGAGCAAGGCACTCGTCACCCGGGCTCAGAAGATCATCGCCCGCAAGCGACCTTTTCTCGCCTTCTTGCACTTCGTCGAGCCGCACGGCGCGTACGTGCGCGACCCGGAGTCACCGGACTTCGGCAAGAAACCGCGCGACCTGTACCACAGCGAGGTATGGAGCGCCGACAAGCAGGTCGGCCGGGTCGTCAAATTTCTCAAGCAGAAAAAGCTCTTCGACAAGACCGTCATCCTCGTCACCGGCGACCACGGCGAAGCGTTCGGCGAACACGGACGGCGCTCACACGGCTCGCGCATCTACGAAGAGCAAACTCGCACGATGGGAGTGATGTGGGTGCCCGGTGCCAAGCATCGCGTGATCGACATGCCGGTCTCACATCAAGACATCGGCTCGACGCTCATGAATCTCGTCAACGTCCGCAAAGAGTTCGACCAGCTCTACGGACTCAACCTGCTGCCGTACATCCTAGGCGCGCCCCAGCGCCGAGACTCTCCGGTCATACTGCACCTGCACGCCCCCAAGCGGAACCAAGTGGCGCTGATCCGCGGCGACTTCAAGCTGATCTACAACCGCTTCAACGGCAAAGCCGCCCTGCACAACCTCAAGACCGACCCCGGCGAACTCAAAGACGTGAAGAAAAAGCACCCCAAGCAGTACGGCAGAATGCTCGCGGAGACCCGGGCGTACAATGCGACTCAGATCGAAATCGAGTAGTTGGCGGACGCTTCGCTGATCGACCCTGTAGGGGGCCGCAAGCGAAGGGTCTCACGCTACTTGGGAACCTTGAAACTCGTGAGCCGTTGCTTCTTGAAGCGATGAAGCTTTGTGCCATCGTAGACCACACGTTCGCGCCATACTTCGATCTTCCTTATCGGAACATCCCACCCGTATGCTTTCCGCTGATGAAAGACCCACAAATGATCGGGCCGGCCGATAGTGTTTAGCCAGCGGTGTTTTCGACCGCCGGCCCGATTAGCGTTACGGAAATAGCGCTGGAAGAATCGGCGAAATCTGTTCGCTCGTCGTCGGTTGTACCGGCTCCGACCGTAACGCTTTAGCGCGCGCGCTGCAGCCTTTCTTCCCCGAACTTCGTTCAGCCACACATCGCAAAGTGATGAGTCTTGACGAACTTGTAAACGGACCGCCAAAAACACACAGAAAACATCGCCCGGCCGGCCTCCCACCGATCCCATCGAATCGTTTTCGACTAGCCGCAAGCATCATCGTCGTCAACAGAATCGTCATGAGCGGCGGGACTGTGGCGCGATTCCGCTTCGCCGCCACCCGCAGCGACTCCCGCTCGAGCGACAGCTCAACTGGACATCTTGGCGAGTGCTAACCCACTTCCACGCTGCGCGGGCGTGCCGAACTAGCGCGGCCCAGTCCGCCTTCACGGCAGCTCGAACTCCCGACTTGGACGCACTCGCCTCCGCATTGCTCGCGGGACCGACCTCGGCGGGACGCTCAGATGCTGAAGTCTCCACTCCGACTCCTCGTTACTTTCCGTCACGCACCAGCGCCACGCTGAAACGATCGATCGCCTCGCCACGGTTGCTGATCGCCCGTCCTTTGATCACGTCACCTTCGACGGCGAACGTCATGTAATG
>JAUIKB010000131.1 GCA_030430975.1 Polyangia bacterium | reverse complement strand
AGAGCGGCCAGATCGATGAGTCGGGCCTTGAGGTGGCGGATGTGCGGGTGATCATCAACCGCATGACCGACACGTTGGTGAACATGAATCACCATCGCATCAAGTATCCATGGCAGGTAAAGCGTGCCGAGGAGTTCGGGGTGCCCTCGCGTGTGACGCGGCATCCGTCATCTCCGGAGATCGAAGTCCATCCGGACAGCGACCTCCCAGTAGCCTCAGTGCACAGCCTGCACCGCGACCGACAACTGAAATAGCAACCGCCGTATGTTCTGGAGACCTAGGTGATCGAAGGTAGTTTCATGAAGGCGTTGTTCTTCGGGGTGATCGCCGAAGACATCGTCTTTCCGTACCCGCTGATGAGCGATGCCGAGCGCGAGCAGGGACACGCGCTCAGCGGCATGATCAACGATCTCAGAGGCAGCGTGATCGACTCGGAGGCGATCGATGAGCAGGCACACATACCCGAGTCCGCGGTGCTCGCGCTACGCGAGCTGGGGTTGTTCGGTCTCCACACGCCAGCGGAGTACGGCGGCATGGGGCTCGGCGTTCGCGCGTACACGCGCGCTATCCAGTCGGTGAGCGAGCTAGACATGGCGGTAGCCCTACGGCTCTTGGCGCACGAGGCGACCGGTACTGCGGCGCTGAGCATGTTTGGGAACGATGAACAGAAAAAGCGCTTCGTGCCGCGCTTGGCCAGCGGTGAGCTTGAGGCGGCCTTCGCCTTGGCCGAGAACGCTTCCGGTAGCGACGCCGGAGCGATGCAGACGCGGGTGACAAAGCAACCGGACGGCGACTGGGTCCTCAACGGCGAGAAACGCTGGGTGCTCGGCGGAGACACCGCCGATCTATTTGTGGTGTTCGCTCGCACGCAGCGCGCAAGCGAGGGCCGAAAACCCAACATGAATGCGTTGATCGTGGAACGCGGGCCAGGCGTTGAGCACTCCAGTGTCCATCCGACCTTGGGCGTCAGAGGCGCGCACACGGTCGATCTCAAGTTCCGTGATGTGCGCGTGCCGGCGCTCAACGTGTTGGGGCCGCCCGGCAAGGGGTTCCGAGTCGCTCAGGAGGTCATCAATTTCGCTCGCATTCCGTTGGCCGGGATACTCGTCGGGCAGGCGCGGACGATCGCGAACGAGACCATTCGGTACGTCGGCGCACGTCGTTCGTTTGGTCGGCTGATTCAAGACTTTCCGATCATCAAGGACAAGCTGACGCGCATGTTGGCGGACTGCTTTGCGATCGAATCGATGACTCACCTCACGGCTGGGCTTGCCGATCGGCAGGTCGAAGATTTCTCGTTGGAAAGCGCGATTTGTCGGGTCGCCGGGGCCGAGGCTCTGTGGCGCGTCGCTAATGACGCGATGCAGATCGCCGGCGGCAGCGGCTATGTACGCCCTCACGCCCTGGAACGCCGCTTGCGCGACGCGCGGGTGGGGTCGGTGTTGTACGGCACCAACGAGACGCTGCGGTGTTTCATCGCGCTGGCGGGTATGCACGGTCCCGGCAAGAAGCTGAGCGAGGTTGTTACGGCGATGCGCGAGCCGGTGAAAGGGTTCGGCTTGCTGCGCGAATTCGCCGTCCGCAAGGTCAAAGAAGCGTTGCGCCGGGAGCGTATCAGCCGCGCGCACCCCCTGTTGAACCGCGAAGTCGTCATGTTCGAAGAGGCGACCGACGCGTTAACGCGGGCGGTCGAGGTGAAGCTGCGAGACCACGGGACCGAGATCGCTGAGATGCAATACGTACAGATGCGTATCGCCAACGTGGCCATGGATCTGTTCGCGCTGGCCGCCTGCATCAGCCGCACGACACGGGCGATCGAGCAGCGCGGCGAAGAGGGTGCGCGGCGCCAGCTGGACCTCACGACCATGTTCGCAACGTCCGCACAAGGCCGCATCAATGGCTACTTGGCGCGCCTCGACCGCAACGATGACGAGCTTCGCAAGCTGATCGCTTCGCGCGCCTGCGAAGACGGCAGCTACCCATTCGACGTGGTGTAGGCACGAGCCGCGCCGCTTCAAGCCGCGCTCGTTGCCTTAAGTCGCGCAGGCCCTGTGGGCACAGCCGAGGCGTGCTCGGCACGGTCCGTGCAGATTCAGGGGTATGCATATCCGGTCGTTTCAACTCGTGGTGAGCGGCGCGCTGCTGCTGTTCGGTGCTATTTGCCTGTTGGCCTGCGAACCCGCGCTGAGGATTCGGCCTAGCGAGGCTCCTCGGCTGCGGCTGCCCGAGAACGCCGGGACACACCACAGCGTGCCGGACGCGCACAGGCTTGGCCTGATCACCTACAACGTCGGTTTGGCGCGTTCGGTCATCGCGGATGCCGAGCTGCGGTCCCGCGCGCTCCCTGCTGAGCTCGAGGCAACCGAGGCAAACGTGCTGTGCGTTCAAGAGTTGTGGGACGCTGCGGACGCGACGCGCATGAGGGCGGCTCTGCGCGAGCGGTTCCCGCATCAGGTTCGGCCCGGCGCGCGCCCGGTCGGCAGCGGGGCATGCACGGAGGCGGAAAGCCGCGGCGCATTCGACTGCGTGGCGAAGAAGTGCCCGAACCTGGAAGGTCCGGAGCTGGTGCGCTGCGCCCTCAACGCTTGCTCCGCCGCGGCTGACGGGCTGTCGAAGAGCTGCCGTAGCTGTCTGATGAACACCGAGCCCACGACGCTGAACGAGGTGCGCGATGCATGTGTTACGACGGCCAAGCGCTCCGACCGAACGTGGTCCGGCCCGGTTTGGGCGCTCAAAGGGTCGTACGGGCTAGCGCTGTACTCCGATATCCCCTTCGAGGATGTCCGCGTCGTCGCCTTGGAGTCGTCCGTGCATCCGCGGGCCGTGGTCAGCGTCCGCCTCAAGACGGAGCCTCCCGCGCGGGTCCTGTGTACGCATCTCACGCCCCGGCTCGGCTCGAAACACCCGGTCGGGGGCAGCTACGAAGAGGAAAACGCGGCTCAGGTGAAGCGCCTGGTCGGCGAAGCACGGCGCGCTGCTGGTGCGCTGACGATCGTGATGGGCGATCTCAATACGGGACCGGCCACCACAGCTGCCGATGCTCGACTGCCGTCCCACTATGCGCGGCTACACCAAGCGGGTTTCAGCAATCCGTTTCTCGAACAGGACGGGCGATGCACGTACTGCTACGACAACCCGCTGACCGGTGGGCACGGCGAGCGCGGCGTCATTCTCACGGTGTACGCACGGCGCCGATTCGATCTCGTAGTGCCGCTCGGCAACGGTCAGCGGGTAGCGCTGTCCGACCACTACGGCGTTGAAGTGTTGTTAGAAGGTGTCGCTCGCTAGCCGGCATCGCGGTTCTGCCCGGCGGCAATCTCGATCGCTAGCGGGTTCGAACGTCCACGACCCAGGTCTCCGCGCCCCAGCGCTGGAACCATGCAGCCACGTTGGCCTCGACTTCGTCGGCGGCGCCGGGGATTTCGCTGGCGACGCTTCCGCACGCCTCCTCGAGGGGCTCGCCGTCATCGAGTCGTTGGAGCAACGCGTAGGCCGCGTCAGACACTCGTTCGAAGAACAAGCGCCGGTCGTTGCGGTACAGCACCAGGTTGTGCGGATCCGGCTGCGGTATCGGGACGGTTTCGCCTGTGTCCCGTGACTTCACGATCGCCTTGCGCAGCTCACAAACGGGATAGTCGACTTGGAAGCGTCGCAAAGCCGGACTCAATACGAGCGTTGCCGTCGGCCACGCGTGCTCGGGGATGGCAGCGATCTTCCCGCCGTCGAGCGCGGGCACGTCCGGAGCCGAGAACAATTGACAATACCCCCACTCGACTCGCGCCATGTCCAAACAGAGTTTGGCGTGAGGTAGCCACGATGCCTGTTGCTCGACGTGCTCGACGAACGCATGGCCGAGGTCGTTCAGCGTCCAGCTGGTCGGAGCTTCTTTTAGCAAGTACGCTTCGACCAAGCGTTCCCAGTCTCGCTGCCCCAGTACTCCGCCCAGGCCCGGGAAGTCCTCGACGAGCGCCGACGTGTGGCGCAGCCAGAATTGCTCCCGATAGATATTCAGCTGTTCGACCGGGGCCAGCCGGTCGTTGCCGGAGATGTGCAGCTCGGCCAGCGCAACCGCCTGATCGTTCTTCGACAGCGCGCGCGGCTCTCGGAGCAGTTCGGTGATCCGCTCCTGTAGTGCGGTGAGTTCGGCGTCACTCATCTTGGCTCAAACCGTCGCGTGTTCACGTGGGCCGCCCTGAACCCAGCCAGCGCCGTCTGACGCGGTCACCCCCGTCGGTTCTGGAACGAGCGACTTGGTTCGGGTTGGCGCCGGCGACCCGCCTTGAGCGACGCGCTCGTCGCGGGCCGCGATCGCCCGATCCCGAACGGTCCGGGCTCGTTCCGCCTCGGCGAGCAAGACAGGGAAGTCGGGAATTTCGTCGTCCCATTCGACGAGCGTCGAGACCGGTCCAGCCAGCTCGATCGTTTCTCGGTACAGGTCCCAAACCGGGTCGGCGACGGAACCCGAGTGCGTATCGATGATGTGGGTCCCGACGTTGGTGTGTCCCGCCAGGTGGATCTGAACGATCCGTTCGTGGGGGATGCCGTGGATGAACTCGTAAGCGTCGAAGCCGTGGTTGTAGGCGGACACGAAGACGTTGTTTACGTCGAACATCAGCCCCACGTCAGCGCGCTCGACGACCTCAGAGACGAATTGCCATTCTGATACTTGGCTGGCGTTGTAGGTCAGGTAGCTCGAAGTGTTCTCCAGTGCGAACGGGACTTCCAGGAAGTCCTGGATCATCTTCGCGCGCTCGGCGACTCGCGCGATGGCGGCTTCGGTGTACGGCAGCGGCAACAGATCGTGCAGATGCGCGCCGCCGGCGCCGCACCAGCAGAAATGGTCGGAGACCCAAGGCGTGTTGGTTCGGCGAACCAGCTGCTTGAGGCGGGTCAGATACTCGCGATCGATCGGCTCAGGGCCGCCGATGTTGAGCGACACGCCGTGCTGAACCACGGGGTAGTGGTCCAGCGCACGTCCCAGGTTGTCGAGCGGCTTGCCACCGGAGATCATGAAGTTCTCGCTGATGACCTCGAAGAAGTCGATCGGCGGTCGATTCTCGAACACATAGCCGTAGTGGGGCACGCGCAACCCCACGCCAATTCCCAAATCTTCACACCCAAGTCGAGCCGTCATCGCCGCGTCATCCTACCTTCCCTCAGCCATGGGTTTGGACGCGTTTACGCCCGACATCACCGACCCGCCGGACCAGGTCCGAGCGGGCTTGCGAGTCGGGCGCAAACCAACCGTCGAGTTACTTGGGGCAGTGCGCGTTGCAGCCGCCCTTGCCGCCGCACTCGTTCTTGCCGGCGCACTCGTTCGCGTCGGTCTTGCAGCCGCCCTTGCCCTTACACTCGTTCTGGCCCTTGCAGCAGGCCTTGCCTTCTGCAGCGGCACCCGCCGGATCCTCGGCGGCCGGGGCGCTTCCGCCGCAGCCTTGAAGTGTGCTCAAGAGCAGTCCGGCCGATGCAGCAGTCGCTAGTGCTTTTCCAAGATTCATTTCGATGACTCCTAAATGTTTACTTCCGATTGGGTCGTTTCAGCCCATTAGGGACCAGAAATCGGCACCACCTGTCGCCCAATACGGTAAGTCCGTCCGAGCGGTTTCAATGATAGTTGGTGAGATGCAGAACAGTCCAGAATTGGCTCACGCTGGAGACTACGTGAAACCGTTCCCGCTGGATCGAATCTTTTGTCTGGATTTGCGTTGTCGGGCGCACGTCCAGATCCGACCCTAGACGAACGCTGTACAGTAGCGTTCATGGCAAGCACGCAGAGCGATATACCTACCGCTGTCCGGACACCACGAGCCGCGTTTCAGGCGCGGCGGAATCGACTGTTGTCGCGAATCGAGCGCCGCGCCGTATTGCTCGCGGGCGCTCCGCGCGCCCGGAATTTCCCTGCCAACCGGTTTCCGTTTCGCGCTGAGTCGCATTTTCTGTACCTGATTGGCGACTCCATTCCGGATGCGGTGCTGGTGCTGGACCCCCAGTCGGGCGCGGTGCTGTACGCGCACAAGCCCGATCCTGACGACGCTATTTGGCACGGGCCCAGCCCCTCGCTGGCCGAACTCAGCGATAGTCTGGGCGTGAGCGTGCGGCCGCTGTCCGAGCTGCCCGACCTCGGCGATGCTGACGCACTGCCGACCCATGACGGTGGGTCGGCTGCACGACTGTTGGGGCGGCCCGTTGGAGATACGCTCGGCGATCGACAGCTCGCTGACGTCCTCATCGAGCTGCGCCTTCGCCACGATGAGGCTGCCGTCGCTCAGCTACGCGCCGCCGCGGCGGTCACCGTGGCGGCACACCGCACCGGTATGGCAGCGACCCCGGGCTGTCGGTTCGAGTATCACGTCCGTGCGGCGATGGAAGCCGAAATCATGGGCCACGCGATGGCGTGCTCCTACAACCCGATCGTGACCGTGCGAGGCGAAATCCTGCACAACGAGACCTACGATAATCCGATCGGAGACACCGATCTGATCCTGGCCGACGTCGGCGCCGAGACCCGCGAGGGCTGGGCCGGTGACGTGACGCGCGTCTGGCCGGCAGGCGGTCGATTCTCGTCGACTCAGCGGGCTCTGTACGACGTGGTTCTGAAAGCCGAGCGAGCTGCGATCGATGCGGTGGCGCCAGGTGTCCGCTACCGTGACGTGCACCATATCGCGGGTCGCGAGCTGATATCCGGCTTGTGCGAACTGGGCATCTTGCGGGGGGATCCCGACGAGCTATTTCATCGCGGCGTAGGAGCGGTATTTTTTCCGCACGGCGTTGGTCATTTGCTCGGGCTCGACGTGCACGACATGGAGGATCTCGGCGATCGCGCTGGTTACGCCGCCGGGCGCGCGCGCGCGACCTCGGCACGCGACCGCTATCTGCGGCTCGATCGCGACCTACAGCCGGGCATGGCCGTGACGATTGAACCGGGCTTTTATGCGATCGAAGGCTTGCTAACGCCCGATGCGCTCGGGGACCGGGCGGATGCTATCGATCGGAACGTCTTGAAGCGTTTCAGTGATGTTCGCGGCATCCGAATCGAGGACGATGTGTTGGTCACGCAGACAGGCCACGAAGTGCTCACGGACGGAGCTCCGAAGACCTCATCCGAGGTCGAGCGCGCCGTCGCCGGGGGTTAAGCGCGCGCGTCGGCGGCGCGGCCCTCAGCGCTGGCGGCAATGTCGAGCCACTCGTCCGGGACCGGCGTGATGAGCCGCACGACTTCGTCTGCTGCGGCACCGTCGACGATCGCTTGACGAGCTTTGTCGGAGCCCGTCAACAGGTCGAACGCAGGGATTTCTGTCTCGAATTCGTAAGGTTCGGTCGAGAACGCGAATTTCTCCGGAGCCTGTTGGTGAGCGATCTGAATGAGCGTCAGGTAGGTTTCAACCGGTCGGAATAGTCGCTCGTCTGTCACGTGCAGCATGACGCCGTGGCAGAGCTTACCGGCGTGCTTGTCGAACGTTGGCTCGAACGAATGAGGTCGCACCATGAGTCCTGGCAGCGCCTGATCGCGCATTGCCTCCGTGAGCGTCCCGGCGTTGAGAAACGGCGCACCTACGCTCTGGAAGGGCGTGGTAGTTCCGCGCCCCTCGGACAGGTTAGTTCCTTCGAGGAAACATCCGCCCGGGTAGACCAGAGCCGTTTCGACCGTCGGCATATTAGGCGACGGTGGGACAAACGGTCGACCCCAGCGGCGCGCCGTTGCGTGCCGTTCCCAGCCTCGCGTGGGCACGATCGAGAGCGCGCCCTCATGGCCGAGATCTTTCCCGTCGGCCGAGAGAAAATGGGCGAGTAGCTCGCCGGCTGTCAGCCCGTGACGGATCGGCACTGGCTCTAGTCCTACAAACGATGTGAAGCCTTCGGCCTGAGGAGCGCCTTCCGTCAGCTTGAGATCCCCGCTGATCGGGTTGGGTCGGTCCAACAGAAGCGTGTGCACGCCCGCCGCTGCCGCGACCCGCGCGGCTAACAGCGCGGTCCACACATACGTGTAGTACCGGCTGCCTACATCGGCGAGATCGATTACCAGGATGTCGATGCCGTCGAGCTGCTCGGCCGTGGGCGATAGCGACTCTTTGGTCTCGCCGTAGAGCGAGATCACTTGGCGTGACCACTCGTCGTCTTTGTCGCGCTCAGGAGACGAGACCGCGACTTGCGCCTGAGCCGACCCGTCCAGGCCGTGTTCGGGCGTGAACAGTACGCGCGGGTGCACGCCGAGCTGCTCCAGCACCGCCATGGCGGTTAGACCGCGCACATCGACAGCGGCGGAATGCGTTAGGAGCGCAACCCGAGATGATCGAAGCCGGCGGCGCGTTGCCGAAAACTGCCCTGAAGAAAGCTGGTCCAAGCCACACAACATGGCGAGTTCGTACCAGGATTCGGGGGCGACCGGAACGTTCCCAGCTTCCGTCCGGTTGGTGCTACGAAACAGTTGCGTGGGTGTCGGCGACAAAGTAGAATTTTTTGCACAGTGCGAAGAGTCCTAGTCGTCGACGATGAAGAGAACCTGCGCCTGGTGTTGCGGACGCTGCTCAAGCGGCACGGTTACGAGGTGGAGACGGCTCAAAACGGCGAGGAAGCACTGTCGTTGGTCGATTCCTTCGGGCCCGACGTCGTGCTGACGGATGTCCGCATGCCGAAAATGGACGGGCTGGATCTGTTGACCACGCTTAAAGCGAAAGGCAACGACGCCACGGTCATCGTCATGAGCGCGTACGGCAATCTCGACCAAGCCATCGAAGCGATGAAGGCGGGCGCCTATGACTACGTGCAGAAACCGTTCAAGCCTGACGAGGTCGTGCTGGCTCTGCGAAAAGCCGAGGAGCGCGAGTTGCTACGGCGCGAGAATCGGGCGCTCAAGGCCGAGATTCAGAAGGAGCATCGCTTCGAGAACATTCTCGCCAAGAGCGCCGCCATGCAGCAGGTCTTCAGAACGATCGGCAAGATCGCGGGTTACAAGACGACGGTACTGGTAACCGGCGAGAGCGGGGTCGGAAAGGAGCTAGTCGCCAAGGCGCTGCACGGCCGCAGCGATAGGGCCGGCAAGGCGTTCGTGGCCGTGAACTGCGGAGCGATTCCTGAGAACTTGCTGGAAAGCGAGCTGTTCGGGCACGCCAAGGGCGCGTTCACGGATGCGGTTCACGACCGTCGCGGGCTGTTCGAGGAAGCAGACGGCGGCACGCTGTTTCTGGACGAGATCGGCGAGTTGCCGCTCGGGCTCCAGGTCAAATTGCTGCGCGTGCTCGAGGATGAGCGCATCCGGCGAGTGGGCGAGAGCCACGACCTGCAGGTCGATGTGCGGATCATAGCGGCGACCCACCGCGACCTAATGAAGGAAACGGCGGCGGGGCGATTCCGCGAGGACTTGTTCTACCGCCTCAACGTGGTGCCGATCCACGTTGCCCCTCTGCGAGACCGTCGCGAGGATATCCCGCTGTTGATCGAACACTTCGTCCAGCGAAACAACGCCCGGCTGGGAACGGCTGTTCGCGGTTTAGATACTGAGGCGCGGCGTCTTCTCTACGAGTACAGCTGGCCTGGCAACGTCCGGGAACTGGAAAATACGGTCGAGCGAGCCATCGTGCTCGCCGAAGGCGACCAAATCATAGCGGCCGACCTGCCGGAGCGCATCTGCGAGGCACGCGATCCCGTCCAGCTCCAGCTCCAAAGCGGGGAGTTGAGCGTCAAGAAAACGGCGCGCATTATCGAAGAGATATTGATTCGGCGGGCACTGCAGAAAACCAAGGGCAACCGCACCCGTGCGGCCGAAGTTCTGGAGATCAGCCATCGTGCGCGGCTGTACCAGCTAAAGGACTACCGC
>JAUIKB010000130.1 GCA_030430975.1 Polyangia bacterium | reverse complement strand
CACGCCGGTCGCGGTCGCCGGGACGATGCTCGGTGAGGTTGTGCTGATGCACCACGCGTCCCAGACGATGGTCTCCTCCGACGTGGTTGAGAACTTTGGTGACGTGGATCGCTGGGTGACGCGTGTATACCTGAAGCTCGGCGGGATTTGGCAGAAGCCAGGTGTGTCGCGGTTCATCAAACCCATGATCCGTGACAAGCGCGCAGCTCGACAAGGCATCGACGAGCTGCTCGAGATGAAACCGATGCGGATGACGCTGGCCCACGGGGAGCCGATCGCGAGTGATGCGACCGAGGTGCTTCGTGAGTCGTACACGTTCCTGAAGTAGCCGGAGATTCGGGTTCGGTCCGAGGCTTGTGCTAGCTTCGCGCGATGGCTATTCAGCGAATCGGGTTGGTCGGCTGGCGGGGCATGGTCGGCTCCGTGCTCATGGAGCGCATGCGCGCCGAGAAGGACTTCGATGGTCTACAGCCGTTGTTTTTCTCGACGTCGCAGGTTGGGGCGAAGGCGCCCGACGTCGGTATCGACGTGCCCGCCCTGCTCGACGCGCACAGTGTCGACGATCTGAAGCAATGCGAGGCGATCATCACGTGCCAGGGGGGTGACTACACCAAGCGCATGGCACCGGAGCTGCGCGCGGCGGGCTGGGACGGCTATTGGATCGACGCGGCGTCCGCGAAGCGCATGGATGACGATAGCGTCATCGTACTCGATCCGGTGAACGGCGCGCGGGTGAAGGACGCGCTCTCTGCCGGCACGAAGAACTTCATCGGCGGTAACTGCACGGTCAGCCTGATGTTGATGGGTCTGGCCGGACTGTTTCAGCAGGGTTGGGTCGAATGGCTCAGCTCGATGACGTATCAGGCGGCGAGCGGAGCGGGTGCCCGAGCGATGCGAGAGCTGGTGGCGCAGATGGACGTGATCGGTCAGCGATCTCGGCAGCTCTTGGCTGAGCCCGCGACGTCAGCCATCGAGCTCGACAGCAACGTGACGGAGACGCTGCGGTCAGATGCACTGCCAACGAGCGATATCGGCGCGCCGCTCGCCGGCAGCTTGATCGCGTGGATCGATCGCAAGGTCGATGACGGGCAAACCCGCGAGGAGTGGAAGGGGTTCGTCGAAACCAACAAGATCCTCGGAGCCGATCCGCCGATCCCAGTCGATGGCATCTGCGTACGTATCGGTGCCATGCGTTGTCACAGTCAGGCGGTGACGGTGAAGCTGCGCAAGGACGTGCCGCTGGACGAGATCGAGAGCGCTCTAGGCGAAGCGAACGCGTGGGCGAAGGTCGTGCCCAACGACAAGCAGCCGACCCTCGAGCAGCTCAGCCCTGCGCACGTGTCCGGAACGCTAGAGGTGCCGGTTGGACGGATCCGCAAGCTCCGCATGGGCGCGGACTATCTGGGCGCGATGACCGTGGGCGACCAACTGCTCTGGGGCGCGGCCGAACCTCTACGCCGGATGCTGCGCATCATCCGCGAGCACGCGGACTAGAGTACCCAGCCTGCTCGGACCAACCTCCCTCCCGGGCACCGGTGCGGTTGCAGGTAGCGAAGTTAAACATGCCGCGCAGCGGCCAGGAGGCGAGCAAAGAGCCTAGGCGTCGGACTGGCAGTTCCGACACCAGTACGTGGTGCGGGCTTGCGGTCCCTGGCGCCGGCTGCTGATCGGCGAATGACACTTGAGGCAACCCCGCCGGGTCTGACCGTAGACCCACAGCCTGTCTTCGCCGGGAAGAGGGGCGTGCGGTCGCGTCTTGTGACCGACCGTGCGTCGTGAGCCGGGGCGTAGATTCGCATGCAGTAGCTCGCTGCCCAGTTCAAACAGCGCCTTGATGGAGGCGTCCGACGTGTCCTGCACTCGCTGCCACGGGTTGGCGCCCTGCATGAAGAGGATCTCGCTCTTGTAAACGTTGCCGATTCCCGCAGCGACGCGCTGGTCGAGCAGCAGTTCACCCAGCGTCCATTCGGCCCGCTCCGGCGCGCGGGCTCGGTTCAACACGTCGTCGTAGTCGACGTGCCTGCACAACAGGTCCGGTCCCAGGCTCGCGAGTTGACGCTGGGCGCGGAGCCAGCGTCGTGGCGTGAGCTCGGCCTGGGCGGCATCGAACACGCCGATCGCCCCCCGGGCCGTCTCGATGAGTGCGGTGGACGCGAAGCACGCGTGATCGGAAACCGTTTCGGCGGCGAAGCGCCGAACGCGTCCCTTCATGCCAAGGTGAACCCTCAGCACCCAGCCTTCGCCCAGGGTCACCAGCAGGTGTTTGCCTTTGGTCTCGATGTCGGTGATCTCGTCGCCGACGCGGGCGGCCACGGCGCCGCGCTCGCGAACCCAGAGTTTGGTGACCTGCTCGCCGCACAGTAGGGGACGAAGTCGGGTCGCTAGATTGTGAATCGTGTCACCTTCGGGCATGCGGCAGGGGGGATAGCGCGCTCCGCCCTCACTGCAAGCTAAAAAAGTGCTCTATTTTCGGGAATCTACGTGGGCAAGACTCGTGCCGAACGGCGGGCGGGCCGGATGGTGGTCCTTCCGGCGCTAGCGGAATCAGGTGGGCGGCGGGCTGGCCTCGACCTTGTCGCAGCTGTAGACAACCGTTGGCTGGTCGGCGTCCCATTTTTCCAGGGTAAAAGTCGAGCCCATGAGCGACTGACCCTGTAGTGGTTCCAGCACGGTGCCCGTCATATCGCCACAGTAGAACGTTTCGACGCCGCACATGCTGCCGCAGACCTGGACGTCGGCGAGAACGTCGGAGCCCGTCAGCGGATTGGCCTTGCCGATGAGCGTCACCATGTCGAGCTCCGAATAGAAGACGCCATTCGAGATGTCGATCGGTCCGATCGTGATCGTGTCGCCGACCTCAGTCATGCGGTCCGCGCGGTCCAGCGGTTGAAGGACCAGCGTGACTTTGCCGTCCTTGACGGTTACGTCGGTCTTGAACAGGAACGGCAGCGTTTTGCCGATGTTAGCGGACAGCCCGAACAGGTATTGGCCGTCGATTTCGCCGTCGCCAGGAGGCGTGCACGGAGTCAGCGGGCACTTCGGGTTGACGCCGGCTTCGCCCCCGTCGCCGGCCTCGATTCCGCCCTCGGGCACGGAAGCCTTGGGAAACTGCTCGTAATACCGGTCCTCGAAGTCGTTGAAGTCCGCTTCCGGGTCCGCGCAGCCAGGCGCGAGCAGGGCCAGCGAGGCCGCCGCCGCGGCAACGAAGCCGGCTCGGCCGACCCAGCGCCGTACGGCGGGACGTTGCATCGCCGCGGAAGACGACGAAGTGCGGGGCGTTTGGGCAGGGAAGTGAGGGAGCGGTTGCGTCATCGTTCTATTGTAGTTTTCCCCCTATTCTAGATAGAAAGCAAGGCGATAGATGTTAGCGTCGAGGGACTGATATGCCGACCCAACGATCACGCCGCTTCCTGTCATCCAGCGTCTCAGTCGCTAGCATTTCACTCGGGCTCGCCACGCTCACGACCGCCTCCGGCGCGTCCGCCGCGGGGTTCAACGTAGCCCGCTTCGGTGGCGAGCACGGCCACCCGACGACGACGAACGCGACCGCGCTGTATTACAACCCGGCGGGCATTGCGGCGAGCGAGGGCATTCACCTCTACATCGACGGGAACTTCGCGTACCGCGCGGCTAGCTATGAACATCAGCGGAACGATTCGCTGCCAGCGGCGGTCGAGCAGCCCGACGCACCAACCGCAGAGGGAGCAAACTATGGCGAGGCGTCGCTGTTCAACTTTGCGGCGTCGCCGACGATCGGGCTGACGGCTCAACTAGATCATCTAGCGATCGGGCTCGCATTTTTTACACCGTTCGGCGGAGCGGCGAAGTGGGACCAAAACGACGCCCTAAAGGGGAGCAATTTTCCCGGCGCCGTCGATGGTGTTCAGCGTTGGTACAGTATTTCCGGACGGATACAGTCGAGCTACGTCACGCTCGGTGCCGCCTACGAATTTGAGTTTTCGCCAGGGGGCCCTGCGCTTAGCGTGGGTGCCGGCGCCAACGCGATCATCTCGCTCGTCCAAACGCTACGTGCCCGCAACGCCGACGGCAGCAACAAGTATCACGACAATGGTCAACCGGATGGATTCGCTGAGGGCCGCTCGTATCTCGATGTGTCGGGGCTCGACTTCAGTTTCGGTGCTGGTCTCATGCTGGAAGCTATGCCGGACGAGCTCTGGCTCGGCGTGAGCTACCAGTCGCGACCGAACATTTCCGGTGGGATGAAGCTGACCGGGACGCTCAAAAACGTCCTGTCCGGTTCAACTTCGGAAACCGACGTAGCCCTCTATCAAGATCTGCCGGATGTGTACCGGTTCGGCGGGCGATTCCGACCGGATGACACGTGGGAGTTCCGACTGTTCGGTGACCTACAGCGCTGGAGCGCGCTCGAGCAGCAGTGCCTCGGATCCGTCGACAAGAAGTGCGAGGTCAACCAGGACGGTTCCAATCCGCAGAAGGCCGACGTTGCCGTGACGCAGAACCAGCTGCGTCGCTGGGAGGATGCGTTCGCGGTCCGAGGAGGCGCCAGCTACTTCACCAGCGAGAGTCTCGAGCTGATCGGTGGGCTCGGCTACTCGGGCGCTGCGGTTCCTGATGAAACGCTCGAACCGGCGTTGATCGACTTCAGCAATATATCGATCGCGGTCGGCGCTCGATTCGGCCTGACGGAAACCATTTTCCTCGCAACAACCTACACGCAGCTAATCTATTTCTCGCGCGACACGACCGGCAAGAGCGAACAAGCGCAGTTTCAAGTGCCCTCGCGCAGCCCCGACAGCGGTGGCAAGTACAGCCAGTCGGTCGGCGTCGTGAACGTCAACCTAGACTTCCAGTTTTAGCCGACGCGACTAGTCCACACCGAGCCGACGCCGGGGTGAACCCTGGGTGGACGCGTTTCGGACGTCGAGAGTTTTTTGCGTCGTTCCAGTCGTGTGCCTTAACTGCTCAATCATGAAGAAGCGCGCTATCGCCTCATCCGCCGCCGTTCCGACCGCTCTGCTGATGCTGGCGCTGCTCGGCTGCAAACGCTCGGACAGCAGCACGGATACCGTGGCTAGTGCGTCGCCCGCCGCGAGTCAGGCGACTCCGCCAGCGAAGCAAGGTGCCGCCGTGGCGGCCAACGTGAAGATCGGCGACTCGTGCGAGGGTATCAGCGCCACCGACGGCAAGGCCGCGTGCGACGGGAACAAGATCATCTTTTGCTCGTCGTATTCCAAGTACAAATGGAAGCTCCAGCAGGAGTGTGCTGCGGGGACGACCTGTACGGCCGCCGCCGACGGCAAGTCAGCGGGCTGTAAGTAGTCACTTCAACTTCGGGACCGGCCGCCGTTTGACGGTGCGGATCGCGCCGCTCAAGATGTCCGGTCTGCGGAGGCAGGCGAAGCAGTCCTGGCGCTTGGTCGGGCCGCAACCGCGCCGCCGCCCCAGTTTGCCGAGGAGTCGCAGCGATCGCCTGTCGCCGTGCTCGGTGGCTCGCTTTACGACATCCAACGCCTCCGGGCAGCCTTTGAGCTCGCGCAGATCAAGCGCTACCGCGAGCGGCTTGCTGGCGTGCTTGCGCACATCCGCCGTGTAGACGAGCGCTCGAGCGAGCTTCGTAGCGTCGGTCGTGCCGCGGGTGCCGACCCATGTCTCGTACAGAGCCCGCACGGCGACCGACGTCTTCATCTTGGCGAGTGCTGCCTGCGTCTTCTGATACGTAGCGGGATCCCGCGCCAGCTCGAGCACCGCTGCGTAGACCTCGGGATCGGCGAGCTTGTCCGACTGTGCGGACTTCAGCACCTTGTCGGCCTTGGTCCGTTTAAGTAGCGATCGCCCAGCTGCCAAGGCGAGGGCTTCTTCGGTGGTGAGCTGGCCTCCTGGACGATTGGCGAGCACCGCGATGGCGTCCTCGTCGCCAGCTTTGACGCGGTCGAGCAGCGGTAGCTTGGCTGGGGTGGGCGGCGTCGGATCGGCGCCTGTTGTGGTTGCGGTGGCGCTGCTCGGCTGCGGGGCGCCAGCGGCCGAGCTGGCGGCAGGTTGGGCGCCCGGGCTTGTTCGGGAGCGCGTGACCCATACCCCGGCGCCGATGGCACCGGCCACCGCGAGGACGCCCAGTCCGGCGTAGAGTCCGCGGCGGCTCTTGCGCGGTGGGACACCTGCGAGAACATCGGCTGGTTCCGCGAAGTCGGGCTGGAGTAGCGTCGGTGGCTCTGGCGGGGGCGCGTCGAGGGTGGGAGCTCGTGCTGCCGCGAATGCGGAGGCTTCCAGCTGCGGAGCGGTTGGCGCTGCCCCGGCGGCCGGCGCTTCGAGTGCTCTGGGGACGGCGGCGGCGGTCGCCATCGCCGAGCGAGGGGCTGGGGGCGCCGGTGCCGGGTCAGATGGCTCGTCGCCAGGCATCGGAGGCTTCGGCGGTGCAACGGACGCATCGGCGCTCGGTTGGGGTGCCGGCTCGGCAGCGTCGTCTGGGGCGGCTTCGTCGGCTGCTTTGGCGGCTCCCGTGCCGAGGACTGGTGCCTGTAGTGCGCCGGGGAAGAGCGAAACCGGCAGCGACGGCTCGTCCTGTTCGGCGACGTGAAGGGCGCCCTCGACGGTCGCCATGACGTTTGCAACGGCGGGTGCGTCGACGGGCCGAACATTGACGCGGCCGGAGCGCAGAACGAGCAGCGTTGCCAGTGCGGCACTGCCTTCTAGAGCGTCATCGTTGCCGGTTTTGCGCGCCGTGGCCCCGACGATCAATCCGTCGCTGAGATCGATCTGCGCCTGAAGACGCGGATTGTGCACAGTGACTCGGACGCTGCCGTCGATCGACTCAAGCGCGCGCAGCAGTCGTGCCGGGCCGATGCTCTCTAGCCGGAGATCGAAGGGGATCTTGAACGCCGCGCGTTGAGTGACGCTGCGCTCGGCTTCGGCCAGCGCGGAGATGCTGCCCAGCAGCGGGTCGACCACCGGTGAGTTCAGCGATTCCGGCCATACCTCGCTCCACCGTGCGACAAGCAGCGCCGCCCAGCGCAGCCGGAGGTCCGAACGCATGTGGTCGAGCAGCTTGAGAGCCGGGCCGTCGAGTTCGCGCTCGCCGCACACGACGACCGATGGGTCGAACGGATGCAGTCGCGCGAGGCGCGCCTCGCTCAGGTTGTAGTCGGTGACGAGAACCTCACCCCCGGCGTCGCGCAGGGCTTGAGCGACGGCGTCGGCGCGAGCGGAATCGGTGTCCGCGATGACGATGCGCAGGCCGCGAACGTCGCCGAGCGCTTCGGCCCGCGCGATACCCTCGGCGCCGATCAGACTCAGCGTTCCGCCGGCGAGCTCTTGAAATTCGTACGACACGTTGGATGTGCCAACGATGTGCTTTTGGACGCGGGCCACGAAATCATCGATGGTCTTGGCGAAATCCGGTCCGTCGCTGATCACGAGACCGAGTGCCGAGTCCTCTTCGTCGCCGCGTACGGAGAGAATGCCACTCTTGAGTTCGTTGGTAAGCGTCTTGGCCAGCTCTTCGAGGGTGGTGGTCGCCACCGTTCCACCAACGCTGCCGCTGCGTTCCGGCACGTTCGTGGCGAGCTCCGCCAGTTCTCGCGCGACGGCATCGACGCTGGCGTTGGTATCGATCACGCCGGCGGCACCGTGGCGATACGCCTCAACCCGCCGCCCTAGCGCCTGATCCCCGGTCAGGATGATCACGGGGATCACGGAACTCAGAGGGGAGCCCGCGAGCTGATCGAGCACATCGTTCATGTTGTCGTCGGCGGCGTCACCGACGAGCAGCACCACGTCCGGCGCGGCGACCACCACCGAGTCCAACGCCTTGTCGCACGATGACGTTTCGACGTGTAAGCCGTGACGCGTGAGCGCCTCAACCGTGCCGTCGAGCATCGGATAGCCCGTGCCGACGACCAGTACCGCCGGCGGTTGATCGGGGATCATGCTGGGACTCGGCGGTCGGTAGGCGTCGTCCGTGCGGGTCTGGTGTGGCGTTTCCGGCTGGGCGTCCCTGATCCGGACGCGGGGCGTCGGAACCGAGCCGGATTCCGGCTTTGCGTCGACCTTGGGGACGATGATCGGTGATGGCTTGATCGAGTCGGGCTTCGGGTCGTCCGGCGTTGACGTCGGTTCGGTCTTGCGTCGGGCGCTGGTGGGTTTGGCCGGAGCGGACTTGGCTAGGTCCTGCACCAGCTTGGAAAGCGCTGCGGAGCCGCCTTTCTGGCCGGGCTTGGGCGGAGCGACGCTGGCGCGTTTGTCTACTCGGCGGCCTGGAGGTGCCGCGCTCGGTGTGGCGGTCGGCACCGGCGCTACGGGCTCGGTCGGTATCGGTTTCGCGGCGTTCGGTTTCGCGGCGTTCGGTTTCGCGGCGTTCGGTTTCGCGGCGTTCGGTTTCGCGGCGTCCGGTTTCGCGGCGTTCGGTTTCGCGGCGTTCGGTTTTGACGCTGCGGGTTTTGAAGCCGTGGGCTTCGAAGGTACGGGCGCAGAGGTCGCCTTAGCCGATGGCGGTGGGAACAGCGGAGCGGCTGCTTTTGGGGATGACGGCACCGCCGGTTTCGGATGATGCGGTCGCGAAGGAGGGCGCTTGAGCGTTCCCGACGGTCGACGGGCTGGGGGCGGGGCCGGCTTTCTCCCAGTGCGGGGCGGTGCAGGCGGCGCACCGCCCGGCGCGAGCCGACCCGTTCCCGAAGGCGCGCCGGGCCTCGGAACTCCAGGCCGCGGCACGCTGGGCACCTCCTGAGCCGCCCCCCGCGCGCGCATGGCCGGTGTCTCGAACAGCAGCGTCCTCTGGGGCGGTCGCGGTTTGCCGGCCGGTTTTTTGGGGTCTTTCTCGTCGGTCACGGATTCGCCAAAGCCGGAAGCGTCAGACTCGTCTCGACGCCAACAGGCTAATGCCTATCTTCCCATTAGTGGTTGCCGCGGGCTGAGTTTCTGACGAGCGCTTCGCTAAGTGCGCCCGAAGTGTCGTGCTATTTCCCGGCGGATGGGCTGGCACTCGGCGTTGCCTTGGCTTCGCCGGTTGTGGTGGTGAGGATGATGCCGCCCAGCACTCGCTTTTTATTCGGGAGCTCATCGATTTCTACAGTCATCCCGGGATAGTGGTGGAGTTCCCGGGTGTTGTGCGGACCACCGGCCGGCTTTTGTTCGACCTTGGTTGCGCTCCCAAGCTGCTTGATCAGCTCGCTGCGCACCATTGTCAGCTGCACATCGGGGAGCACCACACCGTTAAAGATCCCGTAGTACATCGGGTCGCCCAGCTTGTCCTTGCCGGCCAACCGGTAGACGCGGTGGGCGTGGATCTTCACTAATTTCCCATCCTGGAAAAAAAACTCCACCGCCCGCGGTATGTAGCGACAGCGCGTGGCGGTTTTCTCGTCGCAGGGGAGTTTCATGATGCGTTCGATGGTTTCGACGCTGGCTCCGAACAGGATCGGCCCAGCCCCCTTGCCTGGCACCAGTGGTAAGAGCGGGCCCGCGCGTACGAACGACGGACGCGGTTTCCGAGGTGTCGCCGACGCTGAGGCGACAGCTGCGGCGCTCGCGCTCGAGGTGGGGTTCGGTGCTGGTTTGTCGTCGTCGCACGCTGTCAGTGTGCTCCAACACGCCGCGACGGCTGTCGCGCTCGCTAACGAATGGGTGAGTCTATTCATGGTATCCCTGTGCCACCGGTTGCCGCCATCCCACGCCAAAGGCTTTGCGCGTAATGATGAGGCCCGGAGCGGCTTGCTTGCGCTTGTACTCGCTGATGCGAAGTAGGTGCAGAACGCGATCGACGGTTTCGGCATCAAAGCCGGACTCGATGATGGCACCGCGTCCCTGGCTGCGTTCGACGTAGCGTTCTAAGATGGCGTCGAGCACGTCGTA
>JAUIKB010000129.1 GCA_030430975.1 Polyangia bacterium | reverse complement strand
ATCGAGAGTTTCACAGGGCCGACGGTGATCGGCGGGCAGGATTGTGGGATGACGACGGCGGAAGGGCGTTGCGAGAACGGCACGGCCTACTACTGCGCAGCGGACGACACGCTCGGCGTCGACCGCTGCCAAAACGGCCAGACCTGCGGCTGGGACCCGAATGCCGCCGGCTACCGCTGCATCACCGGTGCCGATCCGTGCGGTGGCCTCGACCGGGTCGGGGCGTGTGCGGGCGATGTCGCGATCTGGTGCGACCAAGGGACGCAAAAGCAGCGCGACTGCGGCGCGTGTGGCCAGATCTGTCGACGGGACACGGCTACCGGTGGTGAAGCGCGCTGCGCGACCGATCCTTGCAACGGCGTGTCCGCTGCGGGCCGCTGCACCGGCACGATCTACGAGTCGTGCACGGGCGGTACCTACCAGTCGATGGACTGCGTCACGACCGGGCAGCAGTGCGGCTTCAACGAGAACACCGGTCGCTACGCCTGTCTGTGACAGATCGATGGGTCGATTCGAGCGCGCCCAGGCGCGACCGCTAACGAGCGGTGAGCGCTGGCCGAACGTAACGATAGTAGACGAACCCCCGTTGGCCGTTGGCCGCGCCGCTGACCACGGTCACCTCACGCCAGCGACCTTTGGCTTGCTCCAGTTGCAGGCGTGTGCCGTCGGGCAGGCGTGCCAGCAGGGTACCGGCGCGCTTAGGCTGAGCGCGAAGCGCGAGCCACGGAGCTTTTTGATCTGAGATCGTGCCGAAGACTTCGAACGGCGTCCGCTCCGCTGGCGGCTTCTTGAAGAAGCCCGGTGGGAGCAGATGCTCGCGATGCAGCTTGGCTTTCTGGGCGGTTCTCGTCAGCGAATCCATCGCGGCAGGCGTTGACTTTGCAGCCGTCGGTGTCGCTTCGGGTGGGCTCTGCGCCGGCACCGACTTCGGGGCGGGCGGCGCTGCGGAGGCGACGCCGTTGGGGTTGGAGATCGCGCTGGGGCTGCCGCTGGAGGCCGGGCGCTCGGCTTCGCGCTCGAGATCGTCCAGAGTGAGCGGAGCGACCGCGGCTGCTGCGGGTGGCCGGGGCAGATTGAGCCGCCAGCCAGCGATGCCGAGGCCGCCGACGACTGCTAGTCCGACAACCAGTTTCGGTACCCACGCCTGTCTGCGCGATGGTGGCGCTTCCGCGGTGGTTAGGAAGGCGTCGATACGTGCGTGATGAGTCGGATTTTCAGCCACGCTCACGCGATAGTCCGCGCGGCGCGGTTCGGCCCAATTTCTGGACGTCAGATACGCAAGCCCACCGCGCGGGAAGGGTCGCCCGTCGGCGCGTTCCCGTGTCAGTCTCCGCTCAACCATGAACGAAGAAGCCCGGCACGCTGGTTCGCTGTTGCGGGTGGCCGATACGAGTCGTCGAGTCGCCGAAACGAGCGGACGCAATGCCAAGATCGAGCTGCTGGCGGATTGCCTGCGAGAGCTTAAGAACCGCGAGCTTGCCGTCGCGGCGAGCTATCTGTCCGGTTTATTACCTCAAGGCAAAATAGGCGTTGGGTATCGTGCCGTACAAGCTGCTTCGCAAGTGCAGCCCGCCGAAGCGGCGGACTTGTCCCTGTTGGACTTGGACGGCTACCTGGACCGACTGGAGTCCTTGGCGGGTAAGGGTTCAGTCGCGGCTCGCAGGGCCCAGCTTAGCGAGCTGTTCGGGCGCGCCGTGCCGAGTGAGCAGGCGTTCCTCGCCGCGCTGCTGGTCGGCAACCTGCGTCAAGGAGCGCTCGAGAGCCTGGTCGTCGACGCTCTCGCCAAGGCGTTCGGGGCGAACCGGGCGCGTGTGCGTCGAGCGCTGATGTTCGCGCCGTCTGTTGCGCAGGTTGCGGTCGCTGCCTCGAGCGACGACGCAACTGCGCTCGACGCTTTTGATATCCAGCTGCTGCGCCCGGTGTCGCCGATGCTGGCTCAGACGGCTGAGTCTCTGGACGAGGCGCACAGCGCGTTCGACGACATGCAGGTAGAGCTGAAGTTGGATGGTGCTCGTATTCAGGTGCACAAACAGGACGACGAAGTGCGCGTATTCACGCGCCAACTCAACGACGTAACGGCGTCGGTGCCGGAAGTCGTCGACGTCGTCCGTCGCGCGCCCGCGCGTTCAATAATCCTGGACGGCGAAGTCATCGCGATGCGCGCGGACGGGCGACCAGAACGGTTTCAGACCACGATGAAGCGTTTCGGACGTCGTATCGACGTCGCTCAGCTCCAGGAGCAGATACCGCTGACGCCATACTTCTTCGATTGTCTATACATCGATGGTCAGAGTTTGCTCGACGAGCCGCTCTCCCGGCGCACCCCGGAGCTCGCGCAATTATTTCCGCATAGTACAATCGCGCACCTGGTACGCCCGAGCGCCGACCAAGCGGCCGAGTTTCTCGCCGACGCCCTGAAACGGGGGCATGAAGGGGTCATGGCTAAGTCCCTCGCGGCGCCGTATCGCGCCGGCAGTCGCGGAGCTGAGTGGCTCAAATTGAAACATGTGCACACGCTCGATCTGGTCGTCATCGCGGCGGAGTGGGGCAGCGGACGTCGCAAAGGCTATTTGTCGAATCTGCATCTAGCAGCGCGCGATCCGGATGGCGGGTTCGTCATGCTTGGCAAGACGTTCAAAGGCATGACCGACGCGATCCTGGTCTGGCAGACGGAGCAGCTGCTTGCGCGTCAGATCGAGCGCGATGGCCATGTCGTGCACGTCCGGCCGGAACTCGTCGTGGAGATCGCCTTTAATGACGTCCAACAGAGCCCGCACTATCCCGGCGGCCTGGCGCTGCGTTTCGCCCGGCTTCGACGTTATCGTGACGACAAGGCCGCGAGCGAGGCCGACACGATCAGCGCTGTGCGAACTCTGTTCGAGGCCGGCTAGATCGTTTCCGGCGCTCCGCTGATCGGGTCGTCGCCAAGGTGTGGGCGCTCCGAGGGTCAGACATAGATATGAAGATTCACACGCTCTTGGCCTGTTCGGTGCTGGGTATGACGGGAACGAGCATGAGCGTCGCCGCGCTCATGCCGGCGGCCCCGAGCGCGCCTGCTTCGCCCGCTGATGATTCGCCGGTCGAAGCGGTTGTCCCGCAAGCTGCGGGCCTGGTCGAGTTTGGGTCGGAGTCCGGTCTACACGTTCAGGCATGGTCAGGCCACCCGGCCGTGCCCCTTGAAAGCAGCTTCGAGACGTATCTTTTGGTGGACGTTCAGCCGGCGGCAGCCGCCGCGCCGGCGACGCAGGACCCGATTCACACCGTCGTAGTCGTCGACGCGTCCGGTTCGATGAAAGGCGTGCGGCTGGACAACGCGAAGCGGGCAGCTGAGGGCATGGTTCGACGGCTGCGGAGTCAAGACTTGGTGACGGTTCTTGCCTACGATACTCAGGTTCGCACGGTGATCGGTCCCGTTCGGGCGTCGTCGCGCATCAAGGACGAGGTAGGTGCGCGCTTGAGTGCGATCACGGCGCGTGGCAACACGTGCATGTCCTGCGCCGTCAAAGCCGCGACCGAGCGGCTGGCGCAGACCTCCGGCTCGCTCCTGCGTCATGTTGTCTTATTGAGCGATGGTGAGCCGACCGCGGGCGATATGTCGGTCGCCGCGTTTCAAAAACTGGGCGTGGCCGCGGCGAAGCGCGACGTTTCGATCAGTTCGATCGGGGTCGACCTTTCCTACGACGAGCGGCTGCTTTCAGCATTGTCGGCGCGGTCGAACGGTCAGCATCACTTCGCCCGGAGCGCAGCGGATCTTCCGGGGATCTTCGATAAGGAGGTGGGGGCGTTGCTGGGAACGGTCGGCAAGGATGTCCGCGTCACGGTTGAACTCGCCAACGGTGTTGAGCTGGTGCGGGCCTTCGACCGGCCTGTCGAGCGATCCGGCCGGGTCGTAAGGGCCCGACTAGGAACGCTCGCGGAGGGCGACAAGAAGACGCTATTACTCAAGGTGCGGGCGAAGCTCGCCGCCGCCGGGCCGCTGGCTAGCGTGCGCGTCGAGCACTCGGCCGGGGGAAACCGCTCGGTCGGTGAGGCTGTGCTCATCGTTGGAGCCGCGAAAGCGGGCGGCGCGGGCGACTTGATACCCGCGGTCGCTGCGCGAGTTCAGAGCAGTGAAACCGCTCGCCTGCTTCGAGACAGCGGGCTGCTGCTGCGCACGGGTCGAGCCGCTGACTTCGCGAAGCTGGACAGCAAGTTGCGGAAACAGCTGGCGCGCCTCGATAGATTGGCCGCCAAATCCGCAGGCCCGGGAAAAAGGCCGGCGTCCGCGAGCATTAAGCGCCAACGCGTCGCGATTGCCGCTACCCGGAAGAAAGCCAGCCTGGCGCGCGGCATGAAGTGTGGCTGCGCCACAGGAGACCTGATGTGCGCCATGCGGTGCTCTGCGTCGCCGGCCGAGGACTCGAAGGCGTCCAAAGAGAGCTTTGAAACGGCCCACCCGCTCAGCAAATAGTCACAGCCCCGGCGAGCTGTGAAGCCCGTCACAGGCTGATGTCTCCGCGCCGTGTTACATTGGGAGCAATGGCTGGCTCCCCCGTTCAGCCCGGCGAAGTGGTCGCCGGCAAGTACCTCGTAGAGCGCCTGCTCGGTGAAGGGGGGATGGGGTGCGTTGTTGAGGCGAAGCACGAAGGCCTCAACGAGCCAGTTGCGCTGAAGTTCCTGCACTCGGAACTCGCTGGCCGAGAAGAGTCCGTCGAGAGGTTTCGTCGCGAGGCGCGCGCCGCTGCGAAGATCAAGAACCGTCACATCGGGCGCGTATACGATGTTGGGGAGCTCGACGACGGTACGCCTTATATGGTTCTCGAGTATCTGCGGGGCAATGACCTCGCCGGGGAGCTAGCCAAGCGGCGCAGCCTTGAGATCGACGAAGCGCTCGTTTGGATGTTGCAAGCTTGTGGGGGCGTCGCGGCAGCGCATCGGGCGGGGATCGTTCACCGGGACCTGAAGCCGGCAAACCTATTCCTGGACACGCGGCCCGACGGCGACCGGATCGTCAAAGTACTCGATTTCGGAATCTCCAAGTCGCTCAGCAACACGACCGGTGAGATGGGGCTGACCAAGACGTCGGCGCTCATCGGGTCGCCGCTCTACATGAGTCCCGAGCAAATGGACTCAGCTCGGCATGTAGACGAGCGTACGGACATCTACGCCCTGGGCGCCATCCTGTTCGAGATGTTGGCGGGCCGCGCACCGTTTCTCGGCCAGAGCCTGCCGCAACTGTGCCGAGCCGTTATCCAAGATGACGTGCCGCCTTTGGATGACTTCCGCGCCGGCGTTCCGCCGGAGATTGAAACCGCGATCCGTCGGTGCCTTGCCAAGAAGCCAGAGGATCGGTTTCACACCGTCGAGCAATTCGCGGAGGCGCTCAAGCCGTTTGCGTCGGAGCAGCCGCAGTTTGAACAGTCGGTGGATGTGTCTTTCGACGTGACCGGCGCGGGCGCGTTGGATGCGACGGTGTCGGAGGCCTCTTACAGCGGCGCGATATCGCAACCGGGAGACGCGACCCTGGGTGCGTGGGGCCGAACCGGCGAGCCACCGCTCGCCGCTCAGAGCAACCGACTGTATCTCGGGGCGGTTGGCGGGCTGTTCGCGATCGGTGCCATCGCTGCCGCGGTGGCACTCTGGTCGCGGGACGATGATGCGACGCCCGAACCCGCGACGCTGCCGGCTCAGGCGGCCACTCCTCCGGTGGTGGCGCCGACTGAGTCTGCGGCAGAACCACCTGAGCCGTCGCCCTCAGCCGTGGAGCCGTCGCCGTCAGCCGTGGAGACCGAACCCGTCAAGCCTCAGCTGGACGTAGCTGCTCCGATCGGAAAGGCGACCTCGGAAATCCGGCCAAGCCCCCGCCCGCAGCGTTCACGTCCGGTTAAGAAGGCCAAGAAGAACGCGCCGACGGATTTCGGTGGGCGGCAATAGCTCCGAACGCGCGAGGCCGAGATCGTCGATCCCTGCTAGAGTGCGCCGAATGAAACCGGTAGTCGTGAAGGTCATCGCGGGAGCGGTGCTGTTCAGCGCTCACTCACTGGCGCAATCACCCACCTCCGACACGATGCGAGCGGCGGAGGCCCTGTTTCATTCGGGGCGCGATCTTCTCAACAAGGGTGATTACGCTGCAGCGTGTCCGAAGCTGGAGAAAAGCCTCAGTTTGGACCCGGCCTTGGGCACTCAGCTGTACTTGGCAGAATGCTTCGAGCGTCAGGGCAAGACGGCCAGTGCCTGGTCGCTATTCGCTGACGCCGCCGCCAAAGCCGGCAAGCGCGGCGAGAAGCGACGCGCCAAGACCGCGGCCGCGCGAGCGAGCGCTCTCAGTAGCACCCTCAGTCGCCTGACGATCACGGTTCCGTCTGCGGTCGCGGCGCTTCCCGGGTTCCGGTTGATGAGGGCGAAGACGCAGGTCAAGGCGCCGCTGTTCGGTGTCGCCGTACCGGTCGACCCCGGTGACTACGAGCTAGTGGCCAGCGCGGACGGCTACAAGCCGTGGACCGGGAGCGCCAAGGTACCGAAGAAGAACGGTCGAGTGAAGGTTGATATTCCCATGTTGGAAAAGGAGCCTGATGCGGGCACCGCTTCTGCGCCGGTCGAGCCCGCTCCTGTTGAGACCGCACCGCCGCCGGACCCGGCTCCGGTAGCCCCGCCGACGTCGACCGCGCCGCCGCAAGAGGACGCCGGCGATGGTTCTGGTCAGCGCACACTGGGCTTGATCATCGGCGGTGTGGGCATCGTCGGCGTCGCGATCGGCAGCGTGTTCGGACTGAACGCGATCTCTACCAATAAGGATGCCGAGGAGTTCTGTCCTCGGGGGAACAAGTGCGACGACCAGAAGGGCATCGACTTGACCGACGATGCAAACAGCGCTGCCACGGTTTCGAATGTAGCCTTCGGTGTCGGCGGTGTAGCGCTAATCACCGGCGCAATTCTGTTTTTTAGTGCACCCTCGGATGCGCCGCGCACCGGGTGGCGCGGTCTAAGGTTCGGAGGTGGCCTCGGTTCGAATGGCGGTGGCTTGACCGCTCGGGGGACCTTTTGATGGCGGCGCGGGTTGCACCCCATTGGCGCCTCGCAACCGGCGCTCTCGTGTTCGCCCTAGGCGGCCTGGCCTGCCAGGCGATCGCGGGAATCGAAGACCGCGAGCTAGACGTGGTCGGGTCCGCAGGCAGCGCGTTGTGTGACGCGTACTGCGACGAAGTGATGGCAAACTGCACAGGCGAGTTTGCGGTATATGCCAGTCGCGAGACCTGTCTTGGGGTGTGCGCGAAGCTACCGGCGGGCGAGTCGGGCGACCGTTCCGGGAACACCGTCGAGTGCCGCCGGTTCAACGCGGCCCAGGCAAAAGCGAACGGTGAGGTAGACGTACACTGTCCGGCAGCGGGACCCGGAGGGACCCTGTGCGGCGGCAACTGCGAAGGCTATTGCACTCTCTTAGAGGGAGTATGCCCGGCCGTGTTCGACGGGCTCACACAAGAGCGCTGTGTGGAAACGTGCGGCGGTTTGCGAACGCTTCCCGGGTTCGATGTCGAGGCTCATCACGATGGCGATTCGCTGAACTGCCGACTCGTTCACGTGAGCTCGGCGACCCTCGACGCCCAGACGCACTGCCCGCACGCATCGCCGGCTCCGGTGAACGACAGTCCGTGCGGCGATCCGGTGGGAACGAAGCCCGACTGCAAAGAGTACTGCAAACTGAACATCGCGGCCTGCACCGGTGAGTTGACGATGTACGAGTCGCAGAAGCAGTGCGAAGCGGTGTGCGCGGAGCTAGCGCTTGGCGAGGTCGGCGAGACGACCGAGGATACAGTTGCCTGTCGCAAATATCATTCCTACAGCGCAATCGCGGCGCCGTCTGCGCACTGCACGCACGCGGGGGCTGGCGGTGACGGGCACTGCGGGTCGGACAACTGCGACGCGTACTGCCTCGCGTTGGAAAAGGCGTGCCCAGCGGAGTTCGCCTCGCTGACCGCGAGCCAGTCTTGCGAGAACAGTTGCCTAACCATCGCGGGTGGTCCGCTCGACACGCACCAGTCATTCGAGGATGGCGACACGGTGCAGTGCCGAATGAAGTACCTGAGTCGGCAACTCGAGGACCCGACGGCAACCGACAACTGTGCGAGCGCTGTGGGCAACGGAAACTGTCAGTAGGTAGGCTCGAGCGTTGACCGAACGCCCGGTGCTCGAACCAGCACCTCCGGATCGAATCAAGTTGCGCTTCCATCGGGGGCGGACGTTTCCGTCTGGGATTGCGTGGTTCGGATTCAAGTCTTTCTGGGGACACTTGCGTCACTTTGTGGCTAGTGCGATCGCAACCGAGGACGTTGACTCTCGTGACTGGATGCGCGCCGATGCGCCCGTCGAGCTCGCGCGGCGAGTCATCGAGCGACTCGGAGGCGACACGTCCGCGGATACGGTGGCCGAAGGCCTCGGACGTGACCTGTGGATCGACTACATTGCAGACACGGGCGATGACCCAGCGATATCGACCGCGGTAGCCGAGTTCCTGTTCCAGGCCTGGCGGGTGCGTACGCCGGACGGAGACGAGCTGGAGCTGCCGCGGGGCGACGTGCTTTTTTTCGGCGGGGATACCGCCTATCCGGTCGCGACCGCCAACGAGATTCACGCCCGGGTGACCGACCCCTTTAACCGGGTGCTGGAGCAGCTCGGCGACGACGACCGCCAGCGAGTGCTGATGGGCATTCCCGGCAATCACGACTGGTACGATGGACTCGATGGCTTCGCGCGCATGTTTCGGCGCAAGGCGTCCTACGATCCGGAGCAAGAGCCGCTGCGTGCTGACGGCGCGCGCCGGTCCGTCACCGGCCGAGGTCTCAAGCACGTGTTCGACTGGGCTGAGCACTTCGTACTCGGCGGCAGTGTGACCAAGCGGCGCGAACTGTCGGTCAGAGGCTACCGCAGCGTTCAGGCAGCCAGCTATTTCGCACTTCCCCTGGCGCCTTCGCTTAGCTGGTTCGCGGTCGATCGGCAGCTCAAGACGGTCGACTATCGTCAGCGCCAGTTCTTCTTGAATTGGCGCAAAGAGCACGCCGACGACAAGCTCTTGGTCGCCTTGCCGGATCCCGTGTTTGGCTTTTGCGAACCGAGCCCGACCGGCGTTGCTGCTGTACGCTCGTTGCAGCTTCGACCTCACGAAGACCGCATGCTCATAGTGACAGGCGATCTGCACCACTATCAGCGGTTGCCGCTAGGTGACTCCATGCAGGTGATCGCTGGTGGCGGTGGTGCGTTCTTGCACCCCGCGCCGCTCCGCCGCGGCAAGCATCTGACGCCTGCCAAGGAGTGGCCGGGGCTGAAGCAGACTTCAGCACTGCTGGCGGGAGTGCCCGGTCGTGTGGCCGTCGGTCGCTCTGGGTGGATTCCACACGCGGTATTTCTGCTGTTGTTCGCGCCTGCCGCCGGCGTGGGTCTGCTCGCGCAGAGCACGACCGCGGCAACCGTCGCGGGTAGTCTCGTCGGTGTTGCGATCGCGATTGTCTACGCGCTGATTGGCGGCGTGCGGAAACGGTCGCGGTTGGCGGTGTCGGTGCTGGCGGCGGGGGCGGCCGCGACTACGGTGTTCGTGCCCAAGGCCGCGACGTGGTCGATCGCGTATGGACTGGCGACGTTTGGCATTCATGTGTCGCAGGCGGCCGAAGCCGCATCGATCCTGTTTCTCTCCGTCTTCGTGGCGGCGCTCGTTTTCGGCGCCTACCTGGCGCTGCTCACCCGGTTCGGCTTCGAAAATACTCAGGCATTTACTGCGCTTGGACATCCCGGGTTCAAGCACTCATTGCGGCTTCGAGTCCGTGCCGACGGCTCGGGAATCGATGGCTACTGCATCGGAC
>JAUIKB010001160.1 GCA_030430975.1 Polyangia bacterium | reverse complement strand
AAGGCGGTGTACGCTTTTGCCGCGCGGCGCCCGCCGACCACTGAGCGCCTGGCCGCCGGCGGACTCTCGCGATGCCTGGTGGTGATGGGTGATTTCACCTCGAAACTAACCGGGTCGGATCGCGATCTGGCTGCCGGCAGCGCCGCGATGCTGCGCGTCAACTGGCTTCCGGCCGCCGCCGCGTCGCGCTGATTTTTCCTATTTATCTGGGTCGGCGCTACGATGACGCTGTGGTGAGTTTCGCGCCTGCCGGGACTGGCAATCCCTATACGTCTGTCGACTTCTTCCACCAGCTGCTGGGGAAGGCCCTGAAGGCGGGTGCGCGGGACATTCACCTGAAAGTCGGCCAGCCACCGGCGGCCCGAGTGCGTGGCGACCTAGTCTACTTTCGTGTCGACAAGATACGCCCTCAGGATACCGAGGCGGTTGCGCAGCACGTGATCTCGGACTCGGCTGTCCGGTCGAAGCTAACCGAACTCACCGAGTACGACACCGCTTACGCGGTCGACGGGATGGGGCGGTTTCGAGTCAACGTGTATCGGCAGCGCGGATCGCTGGCGGTTGTCATGCGTGCGATTCCCGCACAGGTACCCGAGTTGGCGAATATCGGCGCGCCGCGAGCGTGTCACGACCTTGCGAATAAGGACCGCGGTTTGGTGCTGTGCGTTGGCGCGGCGGGTAACGGCAAGAGCACGACTCTGGCGGCGATGATCGGGCTCATGAATCAGACGCTGAGCCGTCACATCGTCACGATCGAAGATCCGATTGAATACATCCACGTCGACGCGAAGTCCTCCGTCAGTCAGCGCGAGATCGGGCAGGACACGGACAGCTTCGCGTCGGCGCTCAGGGCGTCGCTTCGTCAGGATCCCGACGTCATTCAGGTTGGCGAAATTCGCGACGCTGAGACGATGGAAATCGCGCTCAAGGCGGCGGAGACGGGGCACTTGGTGTTGTCGACGCTGCACACGCCGGATGTGGCGCGCACGATGAACCGTATCTTTGCGCTAGCCGAAGGCGATCAGGACGAGCTGCGGCAACGACTCGGAGATGTCTTTCAGGGCGTCATCGCGCAGCGGCTGCTGCCGGCTCAGCAGGGGGGGGTCGTGCTCGCCGCGGAGGTGTTGGTCGCGACGGGATCCGTGCGCGAGACGATCAAACGGCCGATGGGGAACCCGCCGCTGAAAGAGTTGATGGAGAACGGCGTGCATCCCTACGGGATGCAAACCTTCGAGATGCACGTCAAACAGCTCGTTCGCGACGGCGTCGTCGACCGCGAAGTTGCCAGGGGGGCGATCGGCTTTTAGCCGGATTGCGCACCCGCTTACCGGCGCAAGGGGTAGCGTCAGGACCTTCGGTCGGCTAACACTTCCGGCATGTCCGAGTCCCGCCTGGAACCGACCGTCGCCGCCATTCGCGACATTCACGATTCGCCGTTGTTCGCGCTGCTGGATCGGGCGCGTGCGGTGCACGTCCAACATCACCCGGACGGTGAGGTCCAGCTCTGCACGCTGCTCAGCGTGAAGACGGGGGGGTGCCCAGAGGACTGCTCATACTGTCCGCAGAGCGCTCACTATGAAACGCCGGTCGATGGTGAGGCCATGCTTCAGGTAGACGATGTGCTCGAGGCTGCTCGGCGTGCAAAGAACGCCGGCGCAACGCGGTTTTGCATGGGGGCCGCGTGGCGTTCGCCTAAGGATGGACCGGCGTTCGACCGCGTTCTGGCGATGGTCAAGGGCGTTAAGGAGCTGGACATGGAGGCGTGTGTCACGCTGGGCATGTTGACCGCAGACCAAGCAGGTCGCCTCAAAGAGGCCGGCCTCGAAGCGTACAACCACAACTTGG
>JAUIKB010001159.1 GCA_030430975.1 Polyangia bacterium | reverse complement strand
TCTTGGGTCGGGATGCACGACCCAGGAGAAGGAACCGTCCACCACGTTCTACGATCGAAAGATCGGTCCGATACTAACGCAGAGCTGCGCCAGTAGCCCTACCGGGTCAGGCTGTCATGTCGCGGCCGATAACAAGGGAAACGCGCTCGGTAACCTCAACGTAACGAGCTATGAAACGACCTCGTTGCGGTCGGACCTGTTTGAGGAGTTCGGTCCGTACGGCATGCCGAACTTGCTTCTCAAAGCGGTTCCTCCGTTCACGTTGCGGCTGACATCGTACGACGGAGAAGTCCAGCTCGTTACCACCGACATCGCGCATCAAGGCGGGTCGCTGCTCGATCGTAACAGTGCATCTTTTACCACGTTGCTACGTTGGATTGATCGAGGCGCGACGGAGAACAACTCGATCTCCAGAAACGCCGTGACACCGTCCGGTGGCTGCTCAACCACGGTCGGTTCGGACCCCGCATTCGACTCTTCAGCGGCGCCGTCGGGTAGCGATTACAAAAACTTTAACGCGACCAATTCGATCTTGGGCGCTTCCTGCGCGGCGTCGAATTGTCACGGCACGACTGCCAATACGCTGTATCTGACCTGCGGCAGCAACGAAGCGCAAAAGCGTTGGAACTACTTCTCCGCCAGTGACTACGTGTCGAAGACCGGTAGCGGCAGCGAGCTGCTTCGCAAGGGCCTAAGCCCGACAGCCGGTGGCGTGTACCACGAGGGCGGGGACTTCTGGGAGACGACCGACGATCCCGATTACAAGGCGGTCGAGAAGTGGGTTCTCGAAAAGGGCACGCCCACGAACATTCCCTCGGAAGCCGGGTTCGAACTATTCGCTAAGCGAGTGCAGCCGATGCTCGCGAAGCGCGGCTGCATGGTGCTGGGATGTCACTCGCCGGCGATGGGCCACGACTATCGCCTGCGTGGTGGCAGCAGCGGGCACTTCTCGTTGTCGACAACGCGCAAAAACTACGAGCTAACTTTGGAGCAGGTCGCCCTTGAGTCAGAGGACCCGAATGCGAGTCGGCTGATTCGAAAGAACCTCCCCCCGTATGCTTCCGAGGGCGGCATCATCCACCGCGGCGGAGCGCTGTTGTCGCGCGAGTCGGGCGCGCCCGACTGCGACCTCGATGCGGCCAAGACCGGCCCGCTCGATGAGCAAGACCCGTACTGCGTCCTCGTTGCGTGGATCCAAGAAGAACGCGCCGAGCGGATGGCGACCGCGACGCCCTTCCGTGGCATCGTGTACGTCAAGCGGGCGCCGGGGGCGCTCCCGGTCGTACAGGACTTCGAGGCCTACAATCCTGGTTCGGAACTGATCCAGACGCTGGCGACGCTCGACGCCACGGGCGTCACAGTAGGCGCGCCCGTCAGCCTCAACACCGACTGCGGGCTCGACGCATCCACGGCCGACATCCGTCGCCCCGCGGTGTCGTGGGATGGTACGAAGATAGCGTTCGCGGCGCGCTCGTCGGCGTCTGAGCCGCTGCGTATCTACGAGATCGATGGTGGAAACTGTTCAGTCCACGCGGGCATCGACGCCGCGCCCGTCGACGAAGACGGCAAAGCGGTCCCCGATAACGGTGAGCTCATCCACAACTTCGACCCCGCCTACGCGCCCAATGGCGCGCTTGTGTTCGCTTCGACCCGCGGCAACATCAAGAACGTCGGCGCTTTCGACTACCAGGGGCCGCAACGGTCGCCCGCGAACCCCAGCCGGCTGAACGCCAACTTGTACCTGTTCTCTGGCGGAAAGATCCGCCAGATGACGTTCCTACTGGATCAGGAAGTCCGCCCCGCTTTCATGAGCGACGGTCGCATCATCATGGTCAGCGAGAAGCGA
>JAUIKB010001158.1 GCA_030430975.1 Polyangia bacterium | reverse complement strand
CGGCATCTGCCGACCTAAGTAACGTCGCTCTAGGCCCAGCGCCGCGCCATCCGCTCCAGCTGCGTGCGGTCGTAGCGCTGACCGGTCACCTCTGCCAGGTGAAGCAGCACAGGTCGCTCGCTGGGTGCCAGATCGGCATCCACTGTCGCGGCGAAACACGCCGCCTGATACAGCGCGGCCCGCTCGTCGGGATCGGCTTTGCGCAGCGCCGCAACAACCTCGCTCGAGTCGATCCGGCCCGCGGCCTCAAACGCCTCCACCACTTCCTTTCCACCGGGCGCGGCGCGCACCGCGTCCGACACCGACGTCACGAGCCACGCCTCTTCAGGAGTTGCCCCCTCGTGCGACACCACCACCAACCAAATGACGTCGAGCAGCAGCTCCTTGTCCTTTATCCGATCGACCAGCCGCGTCACCCAGGCGCGAATCGACGCTTTGTTGCGAAAGATCACCTGCGCTCGCTCGGCGGCGGCTCCGGTTGCACGGTAGCTAAGCCCGGCATTTACCGGAACAGAAATCACCGGCACCATGAACTTCAGCGCCTGACGTCGGAGCAGAAACTTTCCTACCTTTGGGAGAGCCTTTGCCCAGGCCTTGGCGGTGCCCTTCGCAAATGCAAGCCACCCGGACTCCTTCGCGGACGGCATCTCGCCAGCCGTCTCGTCTCTGGCCACGGCGCCGGCCTTCTTTCCGAACGCGATCCGCAGCAGATCGTAGACGTCCTCCGAGTCCTTGAAGTTAAACTGATGCCCGTAGACGACGCCGATCTCATGGGCGAGTCCGACCTTGAGTCGAGTCGCCACCAACGTGTCGGCCAGAAACGCTGTGACCGCGATCGGCACGCCGATCAGCATGCCAGATCCGAAGGACCCGATCGCAGCGCCAACCGCCGCCGAATAAACGGTCGAGCTGACTACAGCCTTTACCGCCGCGTAGCGCTTGGCTCTTGCAATGCGCTCCTCGACGATTTGGTCGTCGGTCAGCCCTGGGTACTGGCGGTGAAATCCCTCAAGCGTCGCGTGCTTGGCGCCGCTGGCCAACGCGATCTTGAGGAGCTTGGGAAACCAGTCCCCGGACGAGATATCTCCGCGGGAGAACTTCTTAGCTTGTCGGAGCGCGTCGCGTAGGTCGCGTCGCACACGGCTTTCGGTGGGCTCGTCAGCAGCTGACACCGGCTCAGTGTACTTCGGACAGCGGTTCAAACACCACGACTGCGGCGCCGCATTTCAACAACGGTCTCTTTCTGGAAGCGGCGCTGATAGCTCCGTGTGACAGGCGCGCCCAGCTTGGTCAACAGCTGGCCCGGACGCGAGAAGGCCTGCACGTCGTAGCAAACCTCGTCGCTCACGCCGGACCAGCGGATCAGAAACCGCTCTTCGCCGATCTCGGCGTGCCCCGGCAGCGTCCCAAACCCAAAACCAAAAACCGTCTCATCACCTGAAGTCTGGTCGATCACGTAGATAACCCGACACGGATGCAGCGACCAAAACCCGAGATGATGAGCGAGCGTGCCGAAGACGTGCCCCGACGCTAGCTCGCCCGGCGTCCGGACGATTTCGGTAAACGACTCCGGATAGTTCTCAAGACGGCTCAAGGCTTCGCGCGCCCGAGCGAACACATGAGCGCCGTGCCCGAGTTCCGTCGAATATCGGTCGAGGACGAAACCCGATGGAGCCGTCGTCATGTCCCGCCGAGTCAGCCCGACATCCGCGTGCGTGAACGGCGCCTCGCGAAGCGCGCTCAGCGTGGCGCGGAGCTTCTCTGCGGACGGCCGCGATAGGAAGAACAAGCTCGCGCTACTTCGGGACGACGATCGTGTCGCATCCGAACTTCAGCTCGATCTTGCC
>JAUIKB010000128.1 GCA_030430975.1 Polyangia bacterium | reverse complement strand
ACGCCACGAGCTAAGCGGCTCGACGTTCACATGACCCTGACGCCGAACGCGAAGGGGGCCGCGAAGGAAGCGATCGACACCCTCGACGTCGGACCCATGCAACCCGTGCTCGATCTGCCGGCCGATGTCGCACTGGCGGCGATCGCACGTAGCGGCTCCAAGAATCGCCAAGCGTCGGCCGAGTCGTTTGGCAAGGCGCTGATCAAGGTGTTCGGTGACCGACTCAAAGCGCCCGAGCAGTCGAAACTGACCGAGCTGTTGACGAAGCTCGCCGGTTCGCGGGGCGAAGTCACGCTGTATGGCGCCGGCTTTGCCAAGGACGGAGTATTCGGCTTGATGCGCGCCGATGTATCCGATCCCAAGGCCTTCGACGCGTCAGCAAAGCAGGTCTTCGACCTGTTGAAGATGCCGGCGTTTCGCGAGCCAGTGCGCCAGTTCCTAGGCGATCCCACCGTCAAGCATGAGCGAGCAAAAGTCGACGGAGTCGCCACGCCTGTACATAAGGCGCTGGTGACGCTGAAGCCTACGAAGTCCACGGCGATCATCGGCAAGTCCCAAGCCGGGCCGATGTCAGTCAAGGTCTCACAAGGCAAGCCGATCGAGTTCCTTTGGACGACGGCGGAGGGCACCTCGTATGCCGCGGCCGGCGGCGCCGCACCTGCGCGCCTCGCGGCGCTGAAATCAGCGTCCGGTGCCACGCTGGGCGCGAACGCCGCGATGAAAGCCGCCGCGGAGCGCGCGGGTAAGTACGTGAACTTCGGATTGATTCTGCAGCCTGCTCAACTGGGCATGGGGCGCACAGCCGGCGCGGATCCCACAGCGCCCCTGGTGATGAGCGTCGGTCGCGAGAAGAAAACCGGGGAGCTGCGGCTCGAGCTAGCCGATTCAGCACTCAAGGCACTGATCGGGATGGTCGCGAAACGCTAACGGTGGCCGTCCGTTGCGAGGGCGGATAAGCTTTCGCGATGAGCGCTTCACCAAGCCGAAACTGGGTACGGGGATCGCCTTGGGCGGCCGCGGCCGCGCTCGTCCTGCCAGCGTGCCTTGGCCGGTCGAGCCTCGATGCAGGCATCGAGGGGTCTGGCGCAGCTGCGGGCACATCAGGCTCTGCGGGAACGTCGGCTGCTGGCGGCGTCGCCGGCGTCTCGGGCGGCGGGGCCGGAGGCGTGAGCGTCGGTGGGGTTAGCGGCGGCGGGGTCGGCGGAGTCAGCGGCGGTGGCGCCGGTGGGATTAGCGGCGGCGGAGTCGGGGGTGGCGGCACCGCTGGTGTCGGTGGTGGTACGCGATGCGGCCCGGACAACTGTATGGGGTGTTGTGATGCGGCGGGCAATTGTCGCTCAGGGATGGCGCAAAACGCCTGCGGTCGAGAGGGAGCGAAGTGCCTGGACTGCGAGGCGGCCGGGTTCGGCTGCTTTGCTGGATTCTGCGAGGGGCCCCCGCCCGTGTGCGGACCTGATACCTGTGATGGCTGTTGCGACAGCATGGGTCAGTGCCGCTTCGGCACTTCATCCGACGCGTGCGGCGACGGTGGCGGCTCCTGCGCCGACTGCACAGCGACTATGGAGGGCTGCGTGGCAGGGCAGTGCGAGGGGCCGCCCCCCGAGTGCGGGCCGGACAACTGCGAAGGCTGCTGTTCGAACGGCGCATGCTTTCCGGGCAATACCGATTCACGTTGCGGGGCTGGGGGCGCCGCCTGTGATAGCTGCGGCGGCAGCGGCACGTGCGTTGAACCGGGCAATTACTGCGCGTTTATTCCGACGTGCGGTCCCGCGACGTGCCCATCAGGATGTTGCGACGACCAGGGTATCTGTCGCAACGGTCAGACGAACGCAGCTTGTGGGGACGGCGGACAGGCTTGCGCCGATTGCGCGGCGGGCGGTCAACAGTGCGCCGCGCAGGGATTCTGTTACGACGGGCCCCATTGCGGTCCGGACAACTGCGCCGGCTGCTGCAGCACGGGGGGGCAATGCCGCAACGGCTCCGCCTCCAACCGCTGCGGGCAGTTCGGTGCCGTGTGCGATAACTGCACCGCGAAAGGCGAAACCTGTCAGGATTTTGTGTGCTCGGATGGTTCGGTTTGCCCGACGGCATACGCCGGGTGCAATCCGGGACTCAACTCGCCTCCACCTCGCACGTCCGCCGACTGCCGTCCGCAGGATCTGAGTTCCGTCGAAACCGCATGCGCTGGGCAGGGCGGCGGACCGGATTGCGGCTCGGCGTTTCAGGATCTGTTTCAGACCAATCCGGGGTGTTACGACTGCATGCTGCAGTTCGCGACGCAGGGCGCCTACGTGCGCTGCTTGGCACCCTTTCTATCCGCTGAGTGCAACCACGATCTGTCCTGCGCTACGGACTGTAGCAATTCGACGTGCGGTGACTGCAGCCCGGGGGACCAGGACGCTTGCGAGGAGGAGGCATTTCAGGCGGGCGGTGAGTGCCGCGACTTCGTGAACGGGTACTACTGTCTCGAAGCGGCGACTCAAGGGCCGGGTGGTGATGTCTGTCAGTTCAACGGCGACTTGGGTCAGTGGCTCGCACAGGTGGGCAACTACTACTGCGCTCCGTAGCGCGCCGCGGCTGTTCATGGCGTCAAAAAGCACCGACGAAGTTGTCCTCGTAACCGGCTTTCCCTCGTTCCGCGGGCGCAAGATGGTCCAGCAGTTGCTCACCGAGCCCGGCGTCCGGGTCTACGCGGTGGTGCAGGGGAAGTTCACGCGCGAAGCGGACCAATTCGCAGCTGAGCTATCGCCATCGCAGCGCAAGCGGTTGACCATTATCGACGGCGACGCGGCGGCTATGGATCTCGGGTTGAGCGGATCCGAGTACCGCGATGTGGCTCGACGGGTTGATCGTATCCACCACGTGGCGCAGGTCACGTATGCCGCCGCCGATCCCAAGATGGCCGAGGCCGTCAACATCGGCGCCACCCGTGAGATCCTGGAGTTGGCGCAAATGTGCAGGCAGCTCAAGTCTGTGGTGATCCACTCGAGTACGGTCGTGAGCGGAGACCGAACCGGTCAGGTTCTCGAAAGCGAGCTGAACGCGGGTCAGCGTTTTCGCACTCCTGTGGAAAAAACCTTGGCGCGGGCGGAGCGTCTGGTGCGCACGTATGTCGATCGTCTGCCGCTGATTGTTATACGGCCGGCTCAGATCGTGGGCGATTCGCGTACCGGCGAGGTCGATCGCTTCGATGGGCCATACATGTTGATCCTGCTGATGCTCGGTTCGCCACAGGATTTCCCGATCCCGCTGCCGACGCGCGGAGACTCGCCGATGAACCTCGTTCCGGTCGACTACGTGGTGCGCGCCGCCGCCCACATCGGGCGGCAGAGCGCGGCGATAGGCAAGACGTTTCACCTGACCGACCCGAGGCCGCTCAGCGTCCGCCGCGTCTATGAGCTCGTAGCGCGCAGCGGTGGCAAAAAGCTACCGTCTGGATTCATTCCAACGGGCGTTACACGCGCACTGCTGCGCGCCCCGGGTTTAGGCAAAGTATCGCGTATGCCGACCGCCACCATGGATCTGTTGACCACGGCCGTGCGATACGACATGCGCAACACGGTCGACATCCTGCGCGGCACGGGCATCCAGTGTCCTCCGTTTGAGTCCTACGTGCATGAGCTGGTCAGTTTCGTACGCCAGCAGAAATCCGGCATCAGCCCGTTCGAAGGAGCGGAGCTACACGCGGATGACTCGCTTGCCTAGGCAGTCGTCAGCGACGCCCTGGCACGCGGTGGTCGTACTTGCGGCCGGTGTGGTCGTGGTGACGTGCGGGGGCGCCACGATTCACCAGCCTCATCGACCTCAGGAGCCACGAGCGACCGCTTCGCCGGCTGTCTCCGCACGCGGCCCTGCCGCGCCCGTCGAGTCGGCGGCGGAAGTGCCGGCGCCGCCCGGCCCGCGCGTGCGTTCCAAGCTTCGCCTGGATAACTTCTTCGCCGACTTGCGCTCGCTGCCGAGTTCGGCCCGTCACGTCCGCATTCTGTGGTACGGCGACTCGCACTCTGCGGCGGACTTCTGGCCCGACGCGGTGCGAAAGCCACTGCAGGAACGGTTTGGCAACGGAGGCCCGGGGTTCGTTCACGTCGGGCTTAAGCGCTATCGTCACGCGGGCATTCGAAGCTCGATCGAAGGTACTTGGAGCAGTCAACCGAAGGCGCCGTCTTATGTGCGCCGACAGCTGGACGGTGCGTTCGGACTCGGTGGTATTCGAACAGTCGTGTCCGGATCCGACGCCGTGGCTACGCTCAAGCTGGCGAGCGCCGCGGCTCCGGGCGGGAGCGTCTGGCGTTTGTATTATCGGCTGCCCAGCGAGGCGAGCGGCTTCACTTTCAAACTCGGCAATAGCGAGCGCGAGACCGTCAACGCGAAGACGCGAAAGCCGGCGTCGCCGGACGAAGTGTTGGAGCTTCGCCGCGAGACGACGGGCGACACGCAGATGGTCCTGGGCGCGCAGTCAGGCTCGGTGGAGCTGCTCGGGGCTATCATCGAAGCCAAGCGCCCGGGCGTGGTCTTGGACACGCTGGGCATCAATGGCGCCCGGATCGGCACGCCACTGTCGTGGGAAGAGACGCACTGGCAGTCTCTGGCAAAGGCGCGTAACCCTGCGCTTGCGGTACTGGCGTACGGGACGAACGAAGTCGGCGAAAATATTCCACCGGAAAAATATGGACCCCAGTTCGAACAGATGGTCGCGCGCCTGCGCATGGCCAACCCAAGAATCAGCTGTCTCCTGATCGGTCCGACGGACCGCGCGGATCGGGAGTGGCGAACCAAGCCGCGGGTGGTAGAGATAGACCGGGTCCAGCGCAGTACCGCCGAAAAGCTGGGCTGTGGCTACTTCAGTGCGTTCGACGCGATGGGCGGCAAGGGCGGCATCAAGCGATGGGCCGATGAGCAACCGCCCCATGCCGCGCGGGACCGTGTGCATCTGCTGCCGCGCGGATATGCGCGACTCGGCAAGGCGATCGCTGACGCAATTCTGGCGGACTTCGAGGCGGTTCAAGCGTCGGTGCCGTAGGCGCGTTCTACTTCGTGGCTGCTCCGCTGTTGTATTGATCGTAGCCGGCCATCAGCGCTCGAAAGATCCAGCTCCCGATCACTTCGGAACCGCTGCCGGTGGGGTGGGTTAGATCGGCCTGTCCCAAGCCGCGGCTTACCCACGCGGCCATCGAACCCGGGCCGCCCATGGCTCGGTAGGTGTTGAAGAAGGCGCAGCCGGTGTCTTTCGCGGCGGCCTTCTGCTCTTTGACGATCGCCGGGATAACCGCCATGGTCCGCAGCGAGCCCGCCTTTTTTTCCGCTCGGTCCATTGCGCCGAGGACGAGACAGCCGGCATCCGGAAGCGCCTTGCGCGTCTGTTCGAGTACAGCCTTGAGGGTGCGGTTGTAGTCCGCCATCGAATAGGCGAAACCGTCACCGCTCTCGTTGGCGCCGAACTGAAAGATGACCAGATTCGGGCGGCGCCACTTGAGCTGCTCGGCGTAGTGGGCGTCGTCGATTTTGTCGAGGAACCGGACTCTGGCTCCTTGAATGCCGAGTGCGTCCAGCACGACGCCCGACGAGTCGCGCTCCATGACAACGCCGAACACGCGCGAATAGCCCTTGATGGTGACGATCTCGAGCTCATGTGCACCGTCGGGGACCTTGACGACCTCGACCGCGACCTCGGTCGTTGGGCTGTCGGTGTCGAGCACCGAGTGCTCCTGCTTGTCCAGCAACAGGCGGAGCTTTCCGCCGCCGGGCTGCTTTAGATATGAGATCTCGAATCGCGACACGTTACGACCGAACGTTCCGCGCTTGGCTGTGCCGAAGCGCGCGCGCGAGCCAGGCGGGGCGCGGAACGACACGCCGCCGAGGCCGTACAGACCGTCGGGAGTGAGCGGCCCGACGATCCGACTGACCTTCCAGCCCTTCGATGCGAATCGAGTTACGTCGTTGTGGAAGTACGCCGGCCAAGCGTTGGCCATCAACATGTAGCCATGTCCAGCATCACCGAACTGCTTCTGCAGTTTCCTGCGCAGCGTTCCGCTGACGTAGTCGCTCGTCACGATGCTGTCGCCGTAGTGCGCTACGCGCGCGATCGCGCCAGGTTGTTTCAAAGCCGCCTGCGCCAGTGCGCGATAAAACCCGTCCAGGGCCTTTCCGCTGGGATCTTCGATCGGGACGGGCGGTTTTTCAACGTCGATAGGGGGTAGCTTGTCTCGGCTCGCCTTTGCGATCGGGCCGGTGGCTTTGGTGGGGATCTTGACGACTTCCGGTTGCGCCAGCTCCGGACGTGCGTGGGTCTCTTGGCCGATGGTGGCTTCGCCTTCGACCAGATTGGGTTCTTGCACCGCAACCGGCGTCGACGCGCCCGATTTGACTACGGGCGTGAACAGCCTCAGCCGCTCGAGGCCGGGAACGACGTATGTCGCGGCGGTCAACCCCAGTAGCGTGGCGACAGCCAGGACGGTGCGCGACGTGAGCGGCTGGCGAGCCCGTCTTGTCACCGCAGCGCGGACCGCGATGGGTGCGGGAGAACCGGCGCCGCTTTCGTCGGGGCGCTGAGTCACTTGTTGGCGAGCAGCGCGTGGGCCTTCGCGCGACAGGCAGCGTCGCGCAACTGTCCACAGACCGCCTTGAGCTGCTGCAGCTCGGCCTTTGAGGCTCGGCCGCTGTTGGCGCGGGCGAGCAGAGTGCTGCGCGCGCGCAGCAACTTCTGTCGATTACCGCTCAACAGGTCTTCCGCGGTGCTTCCGGTCTTTTTCTTCCCACCGGTCGCGTACGGATCTTTGCGAACGATGCCCTTCTTGACGACCGGCTTGGCTGACGGGACCGCATCGATCGTGAAGTCGCTGTCCGGATCGGCGCCGGCTGCCGCCTTCTTCTTGATCGCTGCACTGGGCAAGTCAGTCACGTTGACGGCCTCGCCACCGTCGAGCGCTGCTACCGCGGCAGCCGCGCGCTTACGTCTAACGGAGTCGACCGTGGCGGTCTTGGCGACCTTGTCGTACAGCCCGCGCTTCACCTCCGTGGAGTCTGCCCCTTCGGCGCGCTTGAACATCGCGTCCGCCCAGTCCGCCTCGATCTTCTTGAACTCGGGGCTCTGCTTGAGGTTGCTGTCGTCCGGGATCTCCGTGGTCACTTTGACGTGCGCGTCTTCAAGGCGACCCTCAGCGTGGATCTTCACCGCTTCCGCCAACACGTCCGCCGAGGTCGATTGTGACGCCGCCTCGGGTCCGGTGGTCAGGGTGTTCGATTTCTTGGACCCGCCGAATGCGACCATCCCCAAAACCACGAGCAGAGCGAGGAAAGCGACGCCCAACACGGCCTTGACCGTGGAGGAGACGCCCTGCGGCCGGGCGTGGGTCGCGACGCCCGGCAGCGGACTCGTGCGTTCGGCGAATGCAACGGCTTCGATCTGCTGACTCTCCCCTGCGCCGGGTCGGTAGATCTGGCCCGCGCGGATGAACTTGAAGCGAACGTCGCCGAGTTGGACATTGTCGCGCCCGTCGACGAACCCGCGCAGCAGGTCGACGCCGTTAACCCGGACGCCGTTGGCGCTCTCGCGATCGATCAGCTCGTAGCGGCCGTCCGCCAGGCGCTGCAGCTCTGCGTGCACGCGGCTGACCGACGAGTGATTGATGCAGATGTCGCATTCTTCTCCACGACCAAGCAAGATCCGCTCGCCGACCAGGGCGTACTCTGTTCCGGGAGTTGGACCGACCAGCATGACCAAGCGGTCAGGTTGTCCGAGCAAGCTCTGGCTCTTGGGCACAGCCGGAAGCGTTGCGGCCCCGCCCGCTGTGGCGCTCCGGCTCTCGTCCGACAACGCGAGTCGGTAGTCGCCAAGCTGGATTAAGTCGCCGTGCTCGAGCGGATGCTCACCGCCGACGCGCACACCGTTGACGTAGCAGCCGTTGTAGCTGTCCAAATCCTCGATAACCCAGCTGGTATCCGAACGCCTGAGCTGGGCATGGCGGCGCGAAATGTTGCGTTCGGTCAGTCGAACGTTGGCGTCCTCGCCCCGTCCGACGAGGTACTCATCGCGAACCAAATTGACGAGCGTTTTGTTCGCCTGATCGTCCTCGACGGAGAGCTTCCACATTCGGGCACTTCGATCCTGCCGCGAATCGCGCCAGCCGCCAAGCGGCCAGGGCGTCGCGAACGTCGGTGTCAGCTTAGCAAATCCTGCGCAGAGGTGACGACGATCCCTACAAAAAGTCTATTCATTTCAGTAAGGTTCATCCCAGAACGGCGCCCCAGGCGGCGTCGTGGATCAGCGGCCGAATTCGGCGAATTTGCGTGTTTTCTCGGGTCGGATGGACTCGATTCGTCACGAGAGCCACCACGGCGCCGGCCCGGGGGTCGCACCATAGACTCGTTCCCGTGAAGCCGAGATGGCCAAACGTATCCGGTGAGCACCGTGATCCAGCGCTGGAGGCGCCAGGGGTGATGCCGTCGAATCCGAGTCTGAGCGTGCCGCCGGGGCGGGTGCGGAGCAAGACGGCGAGCTCGTCGGCGTCCAGCCAGTCAGGTCGATGTCCGCGCTGCGCGTCGAGGAGCGCGTCGCCGAGGCGCGCGAGATCCTTGGCTGTGCCGAACAGCCCGGCGTGCCCGGCGATGCCGGAACCGGCGAGGACCCAAGCGTTCTCGTCGTGCACCGCGCCGCACACCAAGCCGCCGCGCCGCGCCGTGCGCTCCGTGGGTGCCGTGTTGGTTGTGGGCAGTCCGAGCAGACGCGCGGAGCCACAGCCCAGTCCCAGCGGTTGGGAAACCTCAGCATCCAGGTACTCGTCCAGCGGGTCGGCGCCAGCTTTCATCATGGCAGCGCCCACCAACAGGTAGCCGAGGTCGCTGTACAGCGGCTCTGAGTTCGGGTCCGTCACCTGCGGCCTGAGGCTGGTTGCCGCGACGCGAAGCGCGCGGACTCGGCTCGGGTCATCCATTGGCGTCAGCGGTGTGGGTTCGCCCGCGAACAGTTCGATATGTGCCGCGAGGCCAGCACGATGTGAGAGCAGTGCCGCGACGCTGGCTCGACCCGCCGGCGAATCACCGACGGACGGCAGCAAATCCGCGAGTGGTGTTCGCCACTCGAACCACCCCCGCCGGACAGCGCGCGCCACACCGAGCGCCAGGACCGGCTTGGTGACGGATGCCAGGTCGAAAACAGTGCGATCGTCGACAAGTGCCGATCCGCGCCCCGAGACGTGGCCCGAGTGCGCGTGCCATGCGCCGCGGGGTCCAATGGCGGCGACCTGGCCGCCGGGGGCGGCGCCGGGCAGGTGTTGCTCGAGGGTTCGCGCGAGCGCGTCCGACCACTCGAAACCTTGAACGCGCATGCCACCACCATACGGGAGCACAGGGGTTTCGTGGCGATTTTGACCGTGTGGGGGGAGGCGCGGTACCTTTGCGAATAAGGCATTGCCGGACCACGGTGGCCGGTAGAGAAAAGAGCGAGATGGCTGAGTTTGCTTGGGAAGCGCGCGCCCGCAGCGGAGAAGTTCGCAAAGGCGTCATGGAGGCGGATGACGCGGAAGCAGTCAATCAGCGCCTCCGGCAGCAGCAGCTCAGCCCTGTCAAGGTCCGAAAGAAGTTCGCCGCGCTCAGCATCTCGTTCGGCTCGGGCGTTGCCGTCAAGGATCTAGTTACCTTTACACGGCTGTTCGCCACAATGATCGACGCTGGCCTCCCGCTGGTCCAGTGTCTGGATATCTTGGCCGGTCAACAGCCGAACAAGGTGTTCGCCGGGGTGTTGAGGGACGTCAAGAGCAGCGTCGAACAGGGCGCGACGTTTAGCGATTCACTGCGTCGTCATCCGAAGGTGTTCGATGAGCTGTTCGTTAACCTGGTTCAGGCTGGTGAGGTAGGCGGCATCCTTGATTCGATCATGGCGCGCCTATCCAT
>JAUIKB010000127.1 GCA_030430975.1 Polyangia bacterium | reverse complement strand
GCGGTACGTCCGGCGAACCGCCTGCGAACGGAGCTGACTCCGGATCGGATGACGGAGGTTGCGGCTGCCGCGCGGCAGGCGATCAACCGTCGCCGCTACGCGCCTTGGCGCTCGGCCTTGTCGCGATCGGGCTATGGCGCCGGCGACGTCAGGCGACCGGAATCGCGTAGTACATCACCGAGTCCGCCGAACCGGGGACGTACTCGCTACCGTAGTACTCCATGTCGGGCGCATACGTGTGCCGCATGCCGGACTGCGCGAGCCACGTCGAGTAGATGTAGTTTACCGTCGCATTGATGGTCGTGGGATCTCCGCGATGGGCGAACTTAGCGTAACGTCCCTCGGCAACGGTGAGGTTAACCATGCCGCTAGGAACACTACCCGACCGCTCAACCTCTACCGTCGCGTAGTAGTCCAGCTCTTCTGACTGGTCGGCGTGTTGACTCACCACGCCGTACGCCATGCCGGGCACGCGACCTTCGACCGCGTCCATGCGCGCCACAAACTCGCTCCACAGCGGCGGCAGTTTGTCGCCTATGTTGTTCTTCTCGGAGTCCACACTAAAAAACCGCGTGTGTATGCCCACCATGGCCAAGGCGGGTTGCCGGATCAGCTCCGGCTCGAGCGATAGATTCTGATGTATGTGGCTCAAGTAGTCAGCGTCGATGCGGACCTTGCGCAAGAACTGAAACCGGTTGCCGCGTTGGCGATAGTCTATGGGGGCCAAGCCAAACGCTTTCTTGAACGCTCGCGTAAACGCCTCGTGACTCTCGAAGCCAGCGTCCATCGCGATCTCGATGATGCGCCGATCGGTTTCGACCAACGCATCGAGAGAATTCGCCAACCGACGAGCGCGAATATACGTCTTGAGCGTCTCGTTGGTGAGCGCCTTGAAGATGCGCTGGAAGTGCCACTGGCTGATGCCGGCCACTTTGGCGACATCAGCCGGCCGGATGTCTCGATCCAGATGGTCCTCGATGTAGTCGATACCCCGCTGCACCTGGCCGAGGTAGTCCATCTCAGCTCGCAGGCGTCTCGAAAAAGCCCGTCATGGCAATTAGTTTGCCTTGTTCATTGTACTCGCCATAGCTCACGCCATCGCCCAAGACCGTGCCGTCGCCAGCAACCATATTCCACTTCGCAATGCAGCGATCGTGATGAGTCAGAAAGTATTTGGTAGCGAAGTGCCCTCCCGGAATTTGCTCGTGAAATTCGAGCATGTACTTCACCAGCTCCTGATGCCCGCTCGCTTCAGTGAGCGGGTCTCGGTAAACGCAGTTTTCGTCGACGCTTCCCGCGAGTGCGGCGCGTTTCTGTTTGGCGTCTGCCAGCTTCCAGGCGGACGCATATTGTTCCCATGTGGCTCGCTTGTCGTCACTCATTGTAGCTCCTGATTGGATGTCGCTTCAGCTGCTTTTGCCGGTGCGACGCTGATAACCAGTGTTGTAGGCATCGGTGAAATCGCGCGTTTGATATTTTGTGCGATTCCTCCATCGACCTGACCTTGACGGTCACGCGCCGGGTCGCCATGTGCCCACTCAGCTCAAGAGGAGGTCTAGCCCCATGTCACTCACCATGTACGACGCCAGCGTCAACGCGTTCATCCCCATGCTTCACGGAGTCAGCTCTGTGCTGAAGAAGTCCGCCGCTTACGCCAAGGAGCAGGGGATCGACGAGTCCGTGCTGCTCACGGCCCGGCATCGGCCAGACATGTTCAACTTCACTCGCCAGGTGCAAATCGTCTCGGATCACGCCAAGGCGTCGGTGTGCCGCCTCGCGGGTAAGGACGTGCCTAGCTGGGAAGACAATGAAACCTCGTTCGAACAGCTGCAGGCGCGGATCGACAAGACGATCGCTCATCTCAAAGCGGTGAAGCCGGAAGACGTCAACGGCACGGAAGACAAGACGATCGCGATTCCGATTCGCGGCAACGAGATGACGTTCCCGGGGCTGAACTACCTACTCAACTTCGTGCACCCGAACTTCTACTTCCACGCGACGACGGCCTACACGCTGATGCGCGAAGCGGGCGTGCCACTGGGCAAGCTGGACTTCTTCGGACGCGGATAGTTCCTTCGGTAGCTAGTCGCGAGGCGATCGATCGGTCGGCAGTTCGGACCGGGTACGGTCGTCGGTCGGAGACGCCCCGTACGGGTTCGTGCGCTCGATGCCGGAGGCCGCCTGCGACGGTACTTCAGGCTGTGCCGCGTCAGTTGTCTCGGGCTCCTCGACCGCGGCGGAGGAGTCGCCGTCGAGGCCACTGGGCGCCGTGCGTTTGACGCCGGCGTCTGCCACCGACGATGGACTCGGTACCGGCGTGCGAGCCCGACTGCGCCGCGCAGGCGCCGCCGCCCGAGCTTTGCGCGCCTTGGGAGGCTTGACCGCCGGCCGCGCTCTAAACTCGTCGGGCCTTGGCTCCACGATGCTGGGCACCGCAGGCCGTGCAACACTGGGCGCCGCGGCGCCGGGCGTGTTGTACGCTGGCGGTGTCCTCGACCCGAAGTACACACCGCCGACGATTCCGGCAGCTACGACGGCGATGGCCGGCGTGATCCAGCCGCGGCGATGCGTCGACGCTCGCGGGCGACGCGTACCGCCAGCCGCCGGCGCGTCGGGCATCTCCACGGCGATCGGCCGCAGGGTGCCACCGTCTTCGAGCGTGACGCCCAAGCCGCGTGCTACGCGATCGGCAGCGGCAGCGAACTCGGCGGCGCCGTCCGCAGCCAGCGCCGACGCCAACTCGTGTACATCACCGAAGCGGTCATCCGGTGACTTCGCTAGACAACGCTCGATGATCGCCACCGTGCTCGCCGGGGTAGCGGGCGCCAGATCGAGCACCGGCGCCGGCTCGGCCGTCACGACCTTGTGCAGCAGCTCGGTGACGTCGCCGCCGTCGAACGGGCGCCGTCCCGTAACCAGCTCGTACAGCACGGCGCCTAGGCTCCAGATGTCCGACCGCGCGTCGACACTGTCGGCATTCTGCGCTTGCTCCGGAGACATGTAGTCCGGGGAGCCGAGCGTTTGGTTGCTTTCGACTGGCGCGCCGTGGGGCAACTTGGAGATCCCGAAGTCGAGGATCTTGAGTAGCTCGCGCCCGTCACCGTGTTTAGCAACGTACAGATTGTCCGGCTTGATATCGCGGTGAACGATACCTTGCCGATGCACCACCGCTATGCCTTCGCAAGCCTGCAGCACAAACCACTCGGCTTGCGTCGCCTCCAGCTGCCCGTGCATCAGCAGCAGGTCGCCCAGATCGCGACCGCGCAGGTGCTCCATCACTAGGTACGGCGTGCCCTGCCAGGTACCGACATCAAACACCGCCGCGAGGTGCTCGCTCTGCAGCTGCGCGACGGCCCGGCCCTCGTCGACGAAGCGCTTCACGGCGAGTGGATTCGCGCAGTGCTCTGCGTGCAGGAACTTGATCGCCACGACGCGCCCAAGCGACCGGTCACGGGCGGCGTAGACGGCGGCCATACCGCCCTCGCCGATCAGGTGCACGATCTGGTAGCGATCGGCGATCACATCGCCCGGCTCAATCGTCGGAATCAAGTCGAACTCGCTAGTTGAACTCATCGGGCAGCCGCTTCGTCGCAGCGGCTTGTACGCCCCACGGCACCCGAGCGCAATCGCCGGAATCGCGCGCGTTCGGTTCCATCTGGTTCGGCTGAGCGTCCGGTGGTTAAACCTCCTGCCGGGCCGAACCCGAGCCCGTCGACTTTCCACGCCAAATTCTCGCCTGCGGTGGCGGATCCGCACCGACGTCGCCTGAGGGCACGGCTCGCGTACCCGGATATTTAGGCGGCGCCCATCCAAACGCGCGGAGCGCCGCCCCCGACGCTACTCCGAGCAGGCATGATAACCCGCCCCCAGTAGGGCGCTGGGCGTGCACTGGCTGCCATCCGGACACGGTTCGACCGCCGCCGGATCGCACATCCGCGTCTCATCGCCTCCGCCGCAGTCGCCGGTCGCCCGACACGTGATCGACTCGTACTGTTTTGACGAGCCCAGCCCCATGAAGTCTCCACAGCAGACGCTACCAGGACCGCAATCCGCACGGCTATCGCACTCGCTGCGCGCAACGTCGCTGCCCTTGCACTCGACGCCTGTCGGACGGCAATCGAACGCGGCGGTGCCGAGGGAAAACGTGACGCAACAGTACGAGGTCGTGACGGGACAGCTCTTTCCGCCACACAGCACGAACCCGTCGGTGTTCCCGCCACCCTGACCAGCGCTCGCGTCAGCCCCCCCATCGGGAGAACCTCCAATCCCGCCGCTGCTACCGCCTGTCCCAGCACCGGACCCACCCCCGGTCTCCGCACCGGCATCCGTCGTGCCGCTCGTGCCACCCGCGCCGCCGCTGCTCAGGCCAGCATCATCGGTGCCGCCGCAGGCCTGCACCCCCGCTGCGGCCGCCACAAGAACGGTGAACATGGTCAATCGTGTCCGCTGCATCGCCAACCGCGATTGTACACGCTTTTTGATTGCCTAGAGCTGCGGGCTTCGACGAACTCGCGCCACTCCGCTTGCCGCACACCTTCCGCCCGGGTGACCCTGCGCTCGCGGTGTCGAACACGTCCAAACCGAATCAGCCACCAGCGCATCATCCAGGCTACGCGATGGCGCGCGTCGAGGGCGGCAGCGAGCGTGCCCGGCTTGAGACGCTCGAACGGATGAACGATGTGGCAACACTGCGCCGCATCGACTCGATCGGCGTGACGACCAACTGGCGATGCCTGGAGGTCGGGCCCGGCGCTGGTTCGGTCGCACGCGCTCTGGCCGAGCGGGTCGGTGCTCAGGGACTCGTCGTGGCGGCCGACCTGGACCCGCGATTCCTGGGCAACTTTGCTGGACCCGGTCGTGAGGTCGCCACGCACGACATTATGGCCGGACCGGTGCCGCCAACCGATTTCGACTTCGCGCATTGCCGCGCAGTGTTGCCACACGTGCTGGACATCGACGTCGCCCTACGCCACCTCATCGAGTCGGTGCGACCCGGCGGTTGGATCCTGTGCGAGGAGCCGGACTACGGATCGATGGAGCCGTCCGATCCGAACCACCGGTACGCGGCCGACCTCATCGCGTTCCGCGAAATGATGATTCGCGGCGGTCTGATGGACGGCTACGCGGGCAGGCACACTTTCGAAGCAATGCGCCGTGCGGGACTCGCCGGTGCATCGAACGAAAGCCACGGCGCGATCGCCGTCGGCGGCACGATGCGCGCTCGATACCGGATTCATTCACTCGAACACCTGCGCGCGCGCTTGATCAACTCCGCGTCGGGCTTCACCGAAGCAAAGCTCGATCGCATGAACGCGATGTTCGACGATCCCGGATTCGAGTACGTCGACAACGCATGGATTGCGTCCTGGGCCCAGGTGCCCGGCGAACCGCAAGAGCGAAGCGGAGTATCACCGAGCCACGCCTAACGGACCAGCCGCGCCGGGCACTAGACCCGCAAACTCCACTACAGGTCAAGCATATATCCCACCGAGATATTCACTATCACCGGAGTGTTGGCGATCCCGATGTTTGCCGCCTCGTGGCGCTCGCGCTTATCGGTAATCCGATTGTCATAGACGCGCTCGCCGTTATCGAGCGTCGAGGCGACGTTGGGCCAGAACCGCAGACTGCTCGAGGTGATGATGCCACGGGTCCAGTCGCGGGCCGAGCGCAGCGGCCGCCAGCGAAGATACGCGCCCACGCCGACGGTGTACGTCGTGTAGCCGAACAGCTTTTCATTGGCGGCGTCGTCGTAGTGCACATTGAAGCGGTGCGCCTTGAACTCCGCGCGTACGTCAAAAAAGTCGGTCAGTCGGACACCGATACCGAGTCCGGTCGAAAACGGCAGCTTGTAGCTAAGCCCCTGGTCCGCCGCGTCGCCAACCACCGTAGCGCCGTCCAGATGGAGCAAGAAGCCGTGGGAATATCCGACGACGAGACGCTTCCAGTGCACGTCCACCTCGACGTTCCCGCCGCGCAGCACGACGGGCTGAATCACGCCCGCCAGCAGCGATAGCTCCGCCCCGCCGCCTCCGCGACGCCGAAGCGCTCGATCGTCACCGGAACGCTGCGTATCCTGAGGTGGTGTCGGCGCCGCGAGGTCCGCCGTCGACGAGGCGGAAGACACGCCCGCTGAAGGCGGCGTTGCCCGGCATAGCAAGCCGTAGGTAAGACAAACGAGGGCGACGGCGACAAGGCCGACCGACCGATGGTGGTAACGCATGGCGATAGCATGCGTGTATCGAAAACGCTAAGCTATACTCAAAAATGAGCATGTGAGTATCGTGAACGATATACATCTGGATTGGATCGAAGGCTTGCCGGCGCTTCTCGCAGCAGCGCGAGCCGGCAGTGCGAGTGCCGCCGCCACCGCGTTGAACACCACCACCGCGACGGTGATCCGGCGTATCTCGAAAATGGAAGACGCGCTCGGCGTTCGGCTGTTCGACCGTCACCCAGCCGGTCTGTCCGCCACCGCCGCGCTGGAAGTCGTCCTGCCTTGGGCCGAACAGATGGAAGCGGCGGCCATCGGTCTGGTGACACAGCTAGGCGGCCTGGAGACGCGCGCGGAGGGTTTGGTCAAGGTCGCTGCCGTGCCCGTGGTTTCCAGCCAGTTTATCGCTCCCGCGCTCCCGACCCTGCTCGCGCGCCATCCCGACCTGGTGGTTGAGCTACTGCCCGGCTCCGCCGTCGTCGACTTGGTGCGTAGAGAAGCCGATGTCGCCATCCGCCTGGCTCGCCCGACCCGAGGCGAGCTGGTTTCCAAGCGCCTCGTCGCATACCGATCGTGCGTCGCCGCATCGTCTGCTCTGCTGAAGCGGGTTCGCCCGAAGCGGCTGCGTGACCTGCCGTGGCTGTCTTGGAGTGCGGACATGGACGACCTGCCCGAAGCGCGTTGGCTGGCTCAGGCAGTTCCCGAACCGAACATCGTTCTGCGTTCGCCCGATTTGGTCAGCTTGATGCGCGCCGCGCGAGCCGGGGCCGGCGCCATCGTGCTCGGCGAGCCGGTCGTCGACGCAAGCCCCGAGCTCACCCGCGTTGAGTTGACGGATTCTTCTGAAGCGCCGGAACTACCGGGCGCCGAACTGTGGATCGCCGCCCACCAAGCGCTGCGTCCCGTCCCTCGCGTCGCGGCGGTATGGGACTGGCTGGTCGAAGCTTTCGGTCAACCGCCCCGCGCGGCCATCGGTGCCTAACAGGCCTGGGCGTCGTCCTGCTATCACGTACATGTGCAGAGCGCGCCGAAACGACTGACAGCCCTCGTGCTTGGCGGATTCTGTTTTAGCGTCGGCACCGTGCGGGCGAGTCAGCCCGACCGCCACTACACCGACCGGCTCGAGCGCCACGAGCGACTGTCGTATGCCCCGATGGTGTCGGGCCTGATAGGTGGCGATGCCGACGGTGAAACGGTCTACTCGGTCGGCGCCCATCTCAGGCTGCGTCACGGCGTTAGCTACGATTCGAACGCGCACAACGAAGCCGCAACGCCTCTGCTATGGACGCTCAGTGCGGGCGTTGACACGACTCGGTTCGAAACCGTCGAGCCGTCAGCGGGACTGGGGTTCCAGTACCTGCCGACGGACTGTGCGTGCTGGAACTCACCGATCTGGCTGAACCTGCGCGGTGACGCAGCACTTGGTTATCGCTTCGCCGAGTCACCAGCGCCGTTTGTCTCCGCCAAACTCGGCATCGGCGCGTTGTTTTCGACACCGGTCAAGTACCTGCACGGCGGCCCGGACACGTACACCTACTCCAAGCTGCGATTCCTGTCCGAGGCGGACTTCGTCGTGAAAGGGCAACTCGGCTTCGACGGCGAATGGATGGTGCTTGGCGGCATCGAACTCGACCCGATCCGCCTGGTGCCCAACATCATCGATGTATTTCCGTAGATGCTCCAGCGCGAAGCCATTGGGTCGTCGATGTGCACGCCGAGCACGGACCCATGGTGCGGTTGGCGCGCGACGTTAGCGGAACCGACCTGTATCCAACACCACAGGAACGCGGCGCCGCAGAAGCGCCGCGCACCCGAGCGGATAAGACTCGGGCCGACGACGAGGCCGCGCGAGCCGGAAGGTAACTCGTAAACGCCAGCGTGTTCCTGGCCGCCCCCCGACCCGGACGACGCCCGGTGCCAGCAACGGGTCACGAACGTTTGGTCGCCTTATGTCATTCACGCGACTTACCATCCAGTCTCTTACCACTCGAGAATCCTGGACCAATCGGTTTGGTCACTCGTTTCGCAGCCCCAATCGCTGAGCCATCTGATGCAGATTGCTGCGCGCCATCCCCAGCTCCCGTGCGGCGCGCGCCCAGTTACCACCCGCGTTTTTCACGGCGCGGCGCACAACCGCTCGTTTTGTGTCCTGGACCACCTCTCGAAGACTGCGACCGTCGACCGGGACAGCGATGGCTGCGGAATCGACCTCGGCGATTCCCAGGCGGCCACCTCCACCCACATCCGGTACAGACGGCTCCAGCTGCAGGCTTTTTGGACCGATCAGCGTCGCTGCCCCGCGCGCAACCCCGGCGCTAGCGCGCAAGACCGCACGCCCCAGTAAATGATCCAGCTCGCGGACGTTTCCGGGCCACGCCGCAGCCACGAGCGCCTGACGCGCCGGCTCCGTTAGCCGCACCGGACCCAGGCCAAGGCGCCGCCGGTAAAGGTCCAGGAAGTGCCCCGCCAGCAGAAGAATATCCGTACGACGCTCACGCAAGGGCGGCACGTGGATGGGATACATGTTGAGCCGATGGAAGAGATCGGCCCGAAAGCGATCCGCCTCAACCTCGCGACTTAGGTCGCGGTTGGTTGCGGCGACAACCCGAACATCCACCTCGATCACCTTGTCCGACCCGACGCGCTGAATCTCGCCGGCCTGAAGTGCGCGCAGCAGTTTGGCCTGCACCGAAAGCGGAAGCTCACCGACTTCGTCCAAGAATAGGGTTCCACCGTTGGCGATCTCGAACTTCCCCGCTCGGTCCGACGTGGCGCCCGTAAACGATCCGCGTAGGTGACCGAACAGCTCGCTCTCTACAATCGTTTCGGGAAGTGCAGCACAGTTGACGTAGATGAGCGGTTCGCCCCGACGCGGTGAACCGCGATGTACGCTACGCGCAACCAGTTCTTTCCCTACGCCGGTTTCGCCCGTAATGAGCACCGCAAAATCGGTTGGGGCCACGAGTTCGACTTCCGCGCGGACCCGCTGCATGGTCTCGCTGGTACCGATCATTTGATCCCCTACCCGGCTCTCAGCATCGCCCTGAAGAACGACGGCGACTTGTCGATGACGCTGCGACGCCGCTTCGAGCGCTTTGATCAATCTGCTCGTGTTCAGCGCCGCGCCGGCGAGAGCACCCAACATCTCCAAGTATGGGTCGCTCAACTCGTCAAACGCACCCGGTGTCAGCGAGTCGGCCGTCAGCACGCCGATGACCGCTCCCTGCGCTACGAGCGGGCACCCCAAACACGCATGGACCTCACGCGTCGCGTCGGGATTAACAAGCAGTAACCCATCGTACGGATCCGGAAGAGGACTGTTCGCTGCAAATCGCACCGGAGCACCCCGCGTAACGACGACGTCGAGTCGCGGGTGCTCAGACCGTCGAAATCGTCGGCCCAGGACTTCTGGCGCGAGACCGTGAATCGCCAGCGGCACGAGCTCGTCACCCTCGAGTTCCAACACGGCGGCGGCATCACAGGGGACCGCGCGTCGAACAGCTTCGAGCAAACGACTCAGGCGATCCGCGGACGCCAGCGATGTCGTCAGATCCAGCGCGATCGAAAGCAGTGCGTCCACGGCGTTACCTTAACAATAACGAGTCATTCAAATCATAACATTCATTCGTTACATAAATCATAACACTGGGTCTAAGCACTTGAAATTACACCATGCGCCAATGGCTCGCTTCCTGCAGACCACTACGTGAAC
>JAUIKB010001157.1 GCA_030430975.1 Polyangia bacterium | reverse complement strand
GACGTATTGTGTATCAATAAGGCTGACGGTAGCAACGTGCCGGCGGCGGAGCGTGCCGCAGCAGAGTACCGAAGCGCGCTGCGACTCCTGCACGGCGCGCGGGGTGATGGCGAGGTACCTGTATTGACGGCTAGCGCGTTGCACAAGCACGGTCTTGACGAGGTCTGGACTCGAGTCACGGAGCGGTTTACCCAGCTAAAGGCCTCCGGCGGCCTGGAGTCGCGTCGTCGAGAGCAGCGCCGTCAGTGGTTTTCTGATGCGCTCGGCGAGGCACTCCGAGCGAAGTTTCTCGCCGATCCCCGTGTCGCCAGCCGGCTCCCGTCGGTAGAAGCGGCGGTTGTCGACAACCGTAAGACGGTAAGTCAGGCGATTACTGAGCTACTCGAAAACGCTTGGTCGTAGGGGTTGCTTCGCGGGGTGCGCACTTACGGATGCCGGGCGCCAGCAGTCCCGGCGTGCGTGCCAAGAGAGCCACGAAGGCCCGATGCGTTTCGCCGCTGAGCCGCTGAGCGCAGCGATGCGCGAACTCTGGACTGTGCCGCGACTGCTTGACTAGCGCTGCGAGCCGCTTGCCGTACTTTTGGTCACAACCAGCACACCATCCGCGGTTGAGCGTCCGCATCTGATGGAGACATACCTGACATCGTCGGTTGAGCCGTGCGTCGTGCATGAGGCCAGTTCTCATGCCGGTGGCGATCTGGCCAACTTCCGAACGCAACCGTCCCACGCTGCAAGCCCCGAGCGAGTCGACAGCCGTTGCGCGCGGAGCTACCCGAGCGCTTGGATGACGTCCGGCGGCGCCTGGACCAGTTCGATCAGCACGCCCTCGCCGCCGATCGGGGACGCCTCATTGCCCTTGGGATGGATGAAGCAGACGTCGTGGCCCGCGGCGCCAGCGCGGATCCCGCCAGGCGTGAACCGGACCCCGCGTTCCCCGAGCCATGCCACGGCGGTTTTCAGGTCATCGATCCACAGGCCGACATGGTTGAGCGCGGGTTGGTCCACGCGCGGCTTATTGTCGGGGTCGATCGGCTGCATTAGGTCGACTTCGATTGCATGTGCGCCGTTACCGACGGACGTGATCGTCTCATCCACGTTCTCGCGCTCACTTCGGAACTCACCTGTTCGCTGCAGGCCTAGCGTGTCGATCCAGAGGTGCTCAAGGCGAGTTCGGTCGGTGCCGCCGACGGCGATCTGCTGAACGCCAAGTACGCGAAAGGGTCGTTCGCTCATGTTTGCTTATAACTCCAGGTGGATATTACGGGAAGCGTGCCTGAATCCCGCCTCCGAAACTAAGGCTTGAGTGGATGTATCTCAATACGCCGACGGTCAGATCGCCGTGTAAGTAGATTCCCACCGCCTTGGCGATGTCGTACTGCGGACCCACGCCGAGGTGGAACAGCATGTCCGTCTTATAGTCGTACTGGGCGTATGCTGGGTTACCCGCGCCGCCCTCCAGCTCCAAACCGATTCCCGGCTCGAAGAACACTTTGAAACGGGAATCGGCCATCGTGTAGATGCGCGCGCCCGCACCGATGAGGGCAAGCGGGTTGGTGTTCGTTTCGCCCTCGCCGTTGAACCCGAAGCGTCCCCAAAGAAACGGCTCGACCGCATCGAGCACGCCGAATCCGAGCGCCAGGTCGATGGCGGCCGGCGCCATGTGTCCGCAGGATTTCTTTTGGTCCTTATCGATCACGCCGATGTCGTCCGCCGTGCACAGCGGTGACTGGTCGTAGCGAAAGATGATTCGGTAAGCGCCAACGACTGCCGCGCGCAAACTGAATTGACCTTGGTGGCCATAGGTATCGTCCTCGCCGACTTCCTTGCTGTCGGGGATTTCGCCGTCCACGGCGGTCTTC
>JAUIKB010000126.1 GCA_030430975.1 Polyangia bacterium | reverse complement strand
GTTGCTCAACGGGGAAACGCTTGGGGATCGCTTGCGCCGAGTTGGTAAGCTCAGCGTCGAAGCGGCCATCGACATCGTCGAGCAGGCCGCCCGAGGCCTCGCGGCCGCTCACGACGCCGGCGTAACGCACCGGGATATCAAGCCCGACAACCTGTACCTGTGTGGCCCGATCGACGGCCCCACGCGGCTTAAGGTGTTGGACTTCGGCCTCGCACGCTTCAACTCGGGAAAGAGCAGCGGCGCGAAGGTCGTTCTCGGCACGGTCGCGTACATGGCGCCTGAACAGATCGTGAGCGACCCTGCTGACGGCCGCGCCGATATCTATTCCCTAGGAGTCGTGCTCTTCCGGTCCATCACCGGTGAGCTGCCTTTCGACGTGAACATGGAGCGCACGATGCTGGCACACCATCTGGTCAGCCAGCCTCCGCCGCCGTCTTGGCTCGTCGATGGGCTTGACCTGAGACTCGAACAGCTCGTCTTGGTCGCCATGCGTAAACACCCCGAGAATCGTTTCGCCACCATGCAGCAGTTCATCGATGCGCTCCACACGGTCCAACACAGTCAGGCTGACCTCAGCACGCCGAAGATGCGGGTCGAGCCTGACGCCTACACCCCTCGAAGCGACATCGGCAAGTCGTTTTTCAACTTGCTAGAGCGCCGCGTGAGCGTTCATTCGATGCAGGCGGTCACGCTCCCAGACGATCAGCCTAAAATACCAGACTGATAAATCTTCTGAGAAGTTCGACCGTGTGCGGACTCGCTTGAAACTTCTCGGTCATCGCCTGGCGCTCCGCCTCACTTAGGTGCGACGCATATCCTTCTAGGTAGCGCAGAAATCTGCCGTAATTGCGCTCCCGGGTCAGCTCCGGGTGGAACTGTGTCGCCCAGATCGGCTTGCCAGGGATCCGAAAGGCTTGGTTTGGGCTGAGCTCGCTGGAAGCGAGGTTGCACAAGCCTTCCGGGTGGCGGGTGGCGCGGTCCTTGTGGCCCATCTGGGCCGCAAAGCTAGCGGGAAATTGCCCGAACAATTCGTCGCGTTGACCGGCCTCGGTCAACGTCACCGTATACGTTCCAACCTCGGTAGCCGGAGGATCGTGAAGCACGTCCCCCCCCAACGCGACGACGAGCGATTGGTAGCCGTAGCAGGACGCAAACGTGGGCTTTCCTACGCTGACCAGCTCACGCAGCGAGTCGTAAAAGCGGTCCTGATTAGGCAGATTGCCTTTCGAGACGTAGTAGTCACCGCTTCCTCCGATAAACACAGCATCACAGGTGGCTAGTTCGCGCGCCGTCGGCGGACTTTTGAGCAGGTCGTGCGTGGCGATCTGCTCCAGATTTAGTCCGCTCTGCTCGGCGAAGCACTCGCGTTCATCGCGACGCACGGGATCACCCGGGTTTCGCGCCTGCAAAAGCAGCAGTCTTAGCTTGTCGGTCACTGCGGGCGGGTAACTACAGCAAGGGCTAGCGCTCCGCAATCTGTACCTGGCTCGCTGAACCGACGTGCAAGTTCAGCATCCGGCGGCATACTATCGTCGTGGCCGATCGAACGCGTCCTGTGCTGAAACGAGCAACACTCGGTAACTGGCTGTTTCCCACGTTGGTCGGACCCCCGCTGGCTGCCGCGCTTCTGATCACGCTGTTTATCGTGACCAAGTCGGAGCCACCGTTCGGCGGCAAGCTGCTCAACTGGGCCGTGCTGCTGCCGATCTGCGTCATCATCGCGAGCCTCGAAGGCGTGCTGGCGACGTTGATCGACGGACTGTTGCTCCTCGTCCGGCTGCGAATGCCGCCAACCGGCCGCCGCGCCTGGCTGAGCGGTTGCCTCATCCCGCTGCCGACCTATCTGCTCTGGGCGCAGGTCCGCCCGCCGTGGCTCGCTGGCTGGGCCCCGCATGCATGGGCCGTCGCCGGTGCGATGCTGGCATGCGTTGTCGCGGTTCGCCTCCTGCTCAGCGAGCGACCCGGAGGAACCCGCTTCAGCTGACTCGACTAGGTCGCGGCCAACCCTAGGAAACGGAAAGGCCCCACTCTTTTTCTAGGAAGGCGAGGACCTCGCCTTCTTTCTCGACGATCGTTCCCGGCACCGCCAGCTCGTACAACGTGCCGTATACAAACTCGCGCGCGCCCGGCCGCGTCACCAGCTTGGCGAATTCGAGAGCGTCCGACTCTTTCTCCATCCGCTCGGCTACCGCGGCCGTGGCGTCCCGGAATCGAGCCTCGCCGACGTCCGTCGCGACGTGCTGAAAAACGCCCGCTTCGCCACCCGAGATCCCACCGTCAGCCCCTGCCATCACGCGCATTAGCGCGACCAGAGCTTGGAGCTCGTTGTCGGTCAGATCACTCGCGGTCAGTTCTTCCTCGGCCATGGCCGAACCGTACTTGAGGCGGTGCACGCCCGCATCTCAAATCATCTGCCCGCGCCTGCGGATGCCGTTACGATGCACGCCATGACAGGTCTGATGATCTACGGCGCTAACGGTTACACCGGCGAACTCACCGCGCGCTTCGCGGCTGAGGCCGGAATCAAGGCGACGCTCGCCGGCCGGTCACCGGAAAAGGTCGAGGCGGTCGCGGCTCGGTTCGGATTTCCGCACGTGGCGGTCGCGCTCGATGACGCTCGCGCGCTCCGGGCGGCGCTCGAACCCTTCGACGTGGTTCTGCATTGCGCGGGCCCTTTCAGCCGGACTTCCGCGCCGATGGTCGATGCATGCATCGCGTCCAAAACGCACTACCTGGACATCACCGGAGAGATCGACGTGTTCGAAGCCTGCCACGCGCGCGATGCCGATGCCCAGAAAGCGGGCGTGATGGTCTTGCCTGGCACCGGCTTCGACGTCGTACCAAGCGACTGCCTCGCGCAACACGTGCACACCCGGTTTCCGGAGGCGACCGATCTGGTCTTGGCCTTCATGGGGACAGGCTCGACCTCTCACGGCACGGCGATGACCATGGTCGAAAACTTGGGCCAGCCGTCGGCGGTTCGCCGCGACGGCGTGATCACCCCGTGCAGGCTCGGAACACTGACGCGCGAGGTCGACTTCGGGGAGCCGGGCGTGCGTTTCACGCTCGGCATTCCGTGGGGGGACGTATCGACGGCCTACTATTCTACACAGATACCAAACATCGAGGTGTACACGGCGGTGCCCCCAAAAGCCGCCAAGGCAGCGCGACTGCTCGCTAGCCTCGGCCCCGTCCTCAAGAGCCGGCCGGTTCAGCGTCTGCTCAAGTCGCGCGTCGACGCCGCCGCCGCTGGCCCTTCGGATACCGAGCGCGCGCGCGCCAACAGCTATCTGTACGCCGAAGCATCGCGCGGAAAGCGGCGTGTACGCAGCCGGCTCACAACGCCGGAGGGCTACACGCTGACGGCACATGCTTCGCTGGCGATCGCGAAACGAGTGCTGGCTGACGATTTCAAGCCAGGCTTTCAAACGCCGTCGCTAGCCTACGGCGCGGACCTGGTCATGCAGCTGCCAGGCGTCTCTCGAGAGGACCTCGACGAGCTGGCCGAACCCTAGGACGACCGGATTGACAGCTGCTCGATCAAGAACGGTCGAACCTCATCGGCGCCGACGATCCGCTCGAGTGATCCGACGTTCATCGCGCGCTCGACGGTGTGAATCGAGTCGAACTCTTGCGCCACCGCCGCCTGCATTTCGAGTTCGACCTGCTCACGAAGCGTTTCGAGCTCACTCCGTTTAGCCGCGCTCGGTGACCGCCGGATGCTCTCGGTGAGCTCGACGACGCGCGGATCAGACGAGACCCGGGCGCGCACCTCGCGGGTGAACACGACCTTAGCCGCCGGACCTCCCCCGATGACCGACGCGAATGACCCCTCGACCGCGAAGGCTCCCACGTTGGAATTCAACTCGCGGGAGAACACTACGTACGCACCGCCGTGATACCGGGAGACAACTAAGAACAGGATCGGGCCTTCGAAGTTAACCACCGCGCGCGCTATCTCCGCCCCGTACTCGAGTTGCAATTTGCGAAGTGACTCAGGAGAACCGTCGAAACCCGAAAGGTTGGCAATGATCACCGCTGCGCGATTGCCACTGGCCGAGTTCAGCGCGCGTGCGACCTTCTTCGAAGACTGAGGGAACAGCGTGCCACCGTTGTAGTCCTTGGGGCCGTCAACCGGACGGTAGCCCCACCGCGCGACGTTCTGACTTTCGATCCCGATCATGCAAACGGGGTGACCGCCCAGATGAGCGTCCCAAACGATCGCTGTCTCACCGCCGACCACACTGTGCCAACGCTCGAGGTGCCCTCCGTCTTGGTCGATGACCGCAGACATCAGGGCGCGCATAGCGAACGGGCGTTTCCTGCCCGGGTTTTTGGTCACATCAAAGATGTCACCGATGTGTGCGAAGTCGCCCTCGAGCGCCGCAGGGTATGGGAACTGACCGAGCACCCGCTGTTTCGGATCGGTCGTGCGATGCGGGCGGGGCCGCGACTCGCCTGGCATGACGTACGTGAAGTCATAGAATCGATACAGGATCCGAAACGCATCGGCCAGGTCCTCAGCGTAGTACTGCGCCTGTCCGTTCGGGCCCATCACGCGCTCATACCCGCCAATCCCGACTTCGTCTTCGGCAGCTACCGACCCGCTCGCGGCAAGTGCCGCTTTACCCGTCAGCACCATGCTCGCTCGCGGAGTCATGATCAGAACACCGCGCGTGTGCATCAGCATCGTGGCGAGGGCGTCCCAGTAGCTCTGGGCACCGACGTTCACGCCGCTGACGATGATGTTGATGGTTCCACCGCTTTGCGTGAACGTGACGATCCTTCGAACCACGCGGGCGGTAGCGTCTAGGTTCTCGGTACCGCTGTCCATCGCGATCCGTGCTCCGCTCGAGACCGGAACCCATTCGACGGGCAGGCGGAGTTCCTCAGCCAAGTCGATTGCTGCGACGACCCGCTCGCATTCGGGTGCGGCCAGCGACCCCATGCCGCGCGTCGGGTCAGACAGAATCAGCACTCGACGCATGCCCTCGGGAAACTTCGCGGTGGGGGTCTTGATGATCCCGAACACCACGGAGGACTCGTTGAGCCCGGGGGCCCGACCGCCAGCACTGACGGCGCGCTTATGTTCAGGCTCGATATCGTACTCTTCAAAACTGCCGAGCGGCAGCGCCGAGCTCCCTCGTTGCGCGACGATCGAGCTGGGTCCGGACTCCGCATCGGTCGTCAGCATGCGAATCAGCTCGTACGGGTAGATTAGGCCACGGCGTTTGGCCGCCACGACCGCCCGCACATATTTCGATACGGGAACGAGTGGTTCGCGCCCCGGCTCTCGCCACACTATCTCCATGTGTTTGCCGGTCACGTCGCTGATGAGCACCTCTTGGTCGCGACGCGGGGCAGTCTCGTCACCGCCTTCGAGCACGCGGAGACGCACCGACACGCGCTCCAAGCCGAGGTGGCGCGTGGACGGGTGCAACCGACGGGATACGAGCTCGGCGGTGTTCGTATCCAGCACCACATCGTGATGCAGAAACAACGTGATGCGATTCCACTGCAAACGGCGGCGCGGGTCGTGTGTGGATAGATGCATGCGCAGCGTCCGAGTGGCATCGTGAAACGCGCGCTCGAACAGCGGTACAAAGCTGTGAGCGAGTTTGCTGTCACCCGGCGGGCGTCCGCGGATGTCGGCCATCACGAACATGCGCTCGTCTTCTGGCATTTCGAGGCTCGTCCCGACGAAGCAATACGTGTCGCGGGGCGCCGAGAGCCGCTTTAGGTCAAACGTCGAGTACCGATATAGTTCGACGCGCTCGGCGGTTTGCGGATGCAAGCCGTACAGTTCCGTACGCTGATAGTCCCCCGCGTCGTCGCGTTCTAGCGTTTCATGCCAGGCTTCCCTCGCGACGGTGCTCAGCGTGACCCTGCTCGGACCGTCCACACCCGCTAACGCCTCGCGTAGCTGAACGAGATACTGAGGCGGCGGCGCGCCATCCACGCCGACGAGAACGACTTCTGCGACATCCGCGGCGTGCTGAGCTAGCGCGTCGCGCAGCACCGAGAGCTGTGCGCCCAAGTCGTCGGCTGACAGCAGCGTCGCGAGGACGGTCGGGCCATCGGAAAATTCCAGGCGGTCGAGCGTGATGGCCGCGTCACCGATCGCGACGTGTCGCAGCGGCACGAGCGGCGCGTACAGGCGCCGCACGTAGGCGGCGAACGCGACCGCGCGGTGCGCATCGTTGCCGCTTACGAGCCACTCCTCGATGCGTTTGAACAGCCCGCTCGGTGCCAACGCGAGATCCGCTAGCAGGGCCTCGCGCGGAGCACCGGGTTCTGCACCCCCGAGGACACTCTCGACACTCTTAGTCGTGCGCTCGGCTTCGCGATCGAGAGCCGGACGCTCGAATATCGTGTGAGCGGTATCGACCGTCAGATCCGCAAGCGCGTGGGGCACCCTGCCGCGCATGCCAGCGATCCGACTGAGCGCAAACTGCAGCTCCGCATCCTGTTCGAGATTCCCAACGAGCGGCGCGAGCCACTTAACGCGCCGAAGGATCGCGGTCATCAGGCGGAACCGGAGATTCGGCTCTTGCTGCGAAGCGAACAACCTCAACACGGCTCGCTCGATCGCGTCGCTATGCTCGAGCGAATCCACGCTGTAGTGCGAGAGCGCCTGCCGGATCATGTCCAGGAACTCTTGCGGCAGTCCGGCTCCGTCGGCTCGGATACGGCGTACGTACAGCCGCAACATGGCGTCGTTAGAGGCGCCGAGGGTGCCGGCCATCCCGGCGCTCTGCGCGCGCGTGAACAACTGCTCGATGTCGGCGAACACACCTATCTGGGCGCGGATCTCGCTGAGCTGCCCGAGGAATGACTCCGGCAAGGCCGAGCTGTCGCGCGCCTCCAAGAACTCGATCAGCTTCGCTACCCGCTCGGGATTGGCGTCGTAACCAAGCAGAATGCGCCGCGCTTCCTCGGTCGCCGCCACCATGGCACCGCGTAACTCGCCGGCGTCGCTCAAGGCTGCACGAGCCAGGTCAGGCCGGCCGTCCATGTCGCCGTTGAACAACAGCGCTAAGGGATCGGTCTGCTCGGGTAGTCGGATGTTAGTCGCTTCGTCGGCGCCATCGGCGTCGTCGTCTTGCGCGTCGATCACCAAGATCACGTCACCGGCAGCGAGTTGCTGACCCTTGAGCGCCCGGACCTCTGTCACAGTGCCTGCAACCGGCGCGTCGAACCCGATCTCCATCTTCATGGCTTCCAGAAGTCCGAGCTGCTGGCCAGCTTCGACGCGGTCTCCCTGTGCAACGTCCAACGTAACCAACATGGACGGCGCGAGCGCTCTGACCTGGCCCGCCGTTTGGCGGCCGAAGCTATGGACGCGGCCCTCGATTTCGATCCGGATGGTCGTTTCGCTCAAGTCGTAGACGACACGCACGTCGCGTCCACCGATCGCTACCCGCGCCGAGTGCTGCTCGAATGTCTTGAGCTGCACACTGACGACCTGCGACTCAAGGTGGACGCGGTAGCGCCACGCGCCCACGCCGAACACCCGCAATCGATACTGGGTGCTTTGGTACGCGAGGTCGACCTCCTGACCGACCGAGGGCGGTATTCGATCCTGACCGATGTTGCCCGGGTCGGCGAAGAAGTTGACGCGTTGGCCGGCGCGCGCCGATTGGTAGGAGAGGATGCCGGCGATCGCCAGTGCCTCAGACGCGAACTCCGCCGTAGCGGAGCGGTCTTGATTCCAGCGATCGAGCCACAACGTATCGACAGCGCCCGCGGTAAAATCGTCTGCTTGAAGCAGCTCCAGCAGGTACGCGCGGTTGGTCGCTCCCCCCTCGATCACCAAGTCGGTGTCCATGAGTGCGCACACCATGCGCGTGCGCGCTTCGTTCCGATCCGTTCCGGTCGTGATGACCTTTGCGATCAGGGAATCAAACGCTGCCGGAACGACGCTGCCCGAGACGACGCCGGTATCGATCCGGATGCCCGGACCTAGCGCGGGATCGAACTGAACGATCTTACCCGGCGCGGGCAAGAAGCCGGCGTCCGGGTCTTCTGCACAGACGCGCACTTCGATACTGTGAGCAGGCGGGCGCGGGACCATCTCGGGCAGCTTCTCGCCACGTCCGATGCGGATCTGCCACGCGACGAGATCGACACCGGTCAGTTGTTCGGTGATGCCGTGCTCAACCTGCAGTCGAGGGTTCATCTCCAAGAAGAAGAACTCCTCGCCTCGTACGAGGAACTCGACGGTGCCAACACCGCTGTAGCCCACGCTGGCCGCTAACGACCGGGCCGAGGACTCCAGCTTTTCGATCAGCTCGGTCGACAGACCTGGCGGCGGAGCCTCTTCAATGACCTTCTGATGGCGACGCTGTACAGAACAGTCGCGGCAACCGACAGCGAGAACAGTGCCGTGTTGGTCGGCAGCGATCTGCACCTCGATGTGGCGTCCGCCCTGCACCATCGCTTCCAGAAACAGGCGCCCGTCACCAAACGCCGACAGCGCTTCGGATCCCGCCGAAGTAAACGCTGTCTCGAGCTTGTCGGCCGCGTGCACCATTCGAATCCCGCGCCCGCCGCCTCCGGCGCTGGCCTTGACGACCAGAGGAAATCCGATTCGCTCCGCAGCCTCCCGCGCCGCAGGGAAGTCCTTAACCGCACCACCGCTCCATTTCGTCACGGGAACATCAGCAGATTCCGCCAGCAGCTTGGAGGCGATCTTGTCGCCGAGTTCACGCATCGTTTGCGCCGTCGGCCCAAGGAAGCGAATCCCCTCCGATGCGAGGCGCTCGACAAACGCCGCATCCTCAGCCACAAATCCCCAGCCTGGCCACACGGCGTCAGCACCTACAGCCTTGAGAGCGGCGACCAACCCGTCATGGTCGAGGTACGACGCCACAGGCGTCGTCACCACCGGCAGTTCGACTGCCGCGTCGGCGTGACGCACGAACGGCGCATTTCGATCGGGCTCCGTAAAGAGCGCGACGGTGCGGATCGGCTCGCCTTCGAGCGCCGCCAATGCCTTGGCACCGCGCAGGCAGCGCATGGCGGCTTCACCGCGGTTAACGATGGCGAGGGTACGAATCGGACGGTAGGAAACGCTCACGGGCGGATATTCCCCAGACGACCGAGGAAGGTCGAGCAAGAAACGCTATGCGTCGCCGAATAGCGTTTCGACTACGTCGCGTAGAATCGCCTGAGACGCTTCGGCGTCGAGCTCGAAAGCTGCGGCGAGCGCGTCGATCGCTGCGGCCTCCGCGTGCGCGACGTGGTCGTCCACGAACGCTACGCCGGCGGCCAAGCGAAACGCGAACTCCTTGGCCTCAGCCGTCAGAATACGCTCCGCGACGCTGTCGATACGCGCCTTCCATCCGTCTTGCGCGAGCTTTTCGCTAAGCGCGATCAGTGTGGGTTGGAACTCGAGACCTTCGACGGCCTGCATATCGGAAATCGCCTGGATACTGGCCGCCAAGTGCTCCAGCTCATCGGCAGCGACCTCGCCATCCACCGCCGCCATGAGAAACATCGCCTCCACAGTTGCCTCGAACTCATCCGCAAGCGCCACTTCAGCGGCATCCAGCTCTGCCGTACCCACCGTTCGCTTACGGTGCGCCTCGAGGGCCGTCTTGGCGCTCACGCCCTGAGCGAGCTTCTTGAGTCGGGTGTCGAGTTCCATAGGGGGGCCGCTTCCTGTCTGTCGGGCGCTTGCGCCGTTGAATGATGACTACTCCGTCCGCTTGATGACGTGGAACCCGAACTGGGTTTCCACAATCGGTGACAACTCGCCAACCTCGAGTCCGAACGCTGCATCCTCAAACTCGGGAACCATTGCACCCCGGCTAAACCGTGGGAGCTCACCGCCCCGTTCCGCCGCACCGGGCTCGTCTGAGAATTCCTCCGCCAGTTTCTCGAACGGCTCGCCGGCTCGGGCTTTGGCCAATACCTCTTCGGCCAGCTGGAAGGCTTCGTCTCGAGTC
>JAUIKB010001156.1 GCA_030430975.1 Polyangia bacterium | reverse complement strand
TCGCCGCGCCTCACCTAAGTACCCGATCGCTTCCTCAAGCCCCGGCTTGCCGCGCGCGTCCATGATGGCGTGGGCCGCTTCGATGTAGCAGCGCTGGCGTCTGAGGGTGCTACCGAGAAGTCCCGCCCGGGGAATCAGCGCGCGGTAGGCTTCAGCCGCCAGCTTGCCGTGCCCGGTATGGACCGCCGCGACGGCATAGTCGTGAAGCGCGTCGGGCAGCTCCACCGCGCGTGGATCGAGTTCGCGAGCCTTTTGGAACTCGATCCACGCCGCCGGCAGTTTGTTCTGCGCGAACGCTGCGCGCGCCAGCAGGACGTGCGCCGCCGCGCTTTTCGGACGTGCCTTGATCGCCGCTTGCGCAGACGCCTGCGCGGCGGCAGGCGCGTGAAGTAAGCGTCCGTAGCCGATAGCCAAGTGCGAACAGTACTCGTCGAGCGCCGGGCGCCGCGCCCGCGACCAGACGCTCGGCTTTTCGTCGCGAGCAACCGTCTGTGGAAGACACTCCACCGGCCGAGGTGACGTGGCAGCCGCTACGCTCAAAGACGGGCCGCCGCTGAGCGGGGACATCAAGCCCACAGCAATCAGCATCGAAAACGCCATGCAAAGACCGTAGCCGATCACCCGGGGAGAGCAAGCCGCGTGTTTAAGGGGCCGCCGCCCGTCCGACAAACGGATTGTGCAGCACGATCGTTTCCCGTCGTCGTGGTCCGACGCTGACCAGGTAGATCGGAACGCCAGTGGCGTCCTCTAAGAACCGGATGTAGCGCCGTGCCCTCTCGGGCAGATCGTCGAGCACTCGAACGTCCGTCAGCGCCTCTGTCCACCCCGGTAGCGTCTCGTAAACCGGTTCGCAGCGCGCGCCGCGCTCTACCAAGTCGATCGGGAAGCTGTCCGTGCGACCTCGATCGGTTTCGTAGGCGACACACACCTTGAGTTCAGGTAGGCCAGTGAGCACATCGAGCTTTGTCAGGGCCCAGCCGCCCAAACCATTCACCCGGGCGGCGTATCGAAGCGCTGGTAAGTCGAGCCAACCGGTGCGCCGCGCGCGCCCCGTAACGGATCCGAACTCGGCGCCGACCTTCGCTAGGTGTGCGCCGACGTCGTCGGTCAGTTCCGTTGGGAACGGGCCGCCCCCGACGCGGGTCGTGTACGCCTTCACAATGCCGATCACCGTCTGAATGCGATTGGGTCCGACGCCGCTGCCCGCCGCAGCGCCGGCCGCTACCGGAGAGCTCGACGTCACGAACGGGTACGTGCCGTGATCGATGTCCAGGAGCGTCCCCTGCGCACCTTCGAACAAGACGTGTTGGGCGCCGCTGATCGCGTCGTCCACGAGTTCGGACGTATCCCCCAGCATCGCGACTACACGCGGTGCAATCTCGGTCAGCTGAGCCATGATGCTCTCGTGACTCGGCATCTGTCCGCCGAGCGCGTCAACGACCGGGGCCCAACTCGCCATCGCCCCTTGGATGAGCTCTCCCGCCCGATCTAGATCGCGCAGGTCGCCGGCACGGATGCCGACGCGTTTCACCTTGTCTTCGTACGCAGGGCCGATACCTTTTTTCGTCGTGCCGATTGTGCGCCCTTCCGTAGCGGAAGATTCGCGAAGCTCATCCACCACACGGTGATACGGGAGAATCAAGTGGGCACGTTCACTCAAGGTCAGGCGACTGGCAACCGCCTTATGGCCGCGACTTTCCAGGCCGTCTACTTCGGACAGAAGAACCTCAGGATCGACAACCATACCTTGACCAAGCACACACTTGGTTTCTTGACGTAGTATACCGCTTGGTAATAAACGAACGACGACTTTTTCGTCCCCAACAACCAGAGTGTGACCGGCGTTAGCTCCACCTGCATA
>JAUIKB010001155.1 GCA_030430975.1 Polyangia bacterium | reverse complement strand
GGCGTGCCCGCCGGTACTAGCACCCCCAGCATCGTCGACGTGTGTGAAACGATGCTCGCCGCTTGGCCACCCACGGTCACTGACTCGGTTCCGTCGAACCGCGCGCCCGACACCGCGACGAATCCACCGGAGTCCGACGCGATGGCTGGGGGCAGTACGCCCGTGACGACCGGACCGGTGCCGGGCCTCGGCACCAGATCATTCCACGCGATAAATTGACAGTTAGCGTCGCAGTACAAGACCGCTCCGCTGCGCCCTAGGCCGTCGCCGTCGCAGTCTTCCCCTGGGTCGACGATTCCGTCACCGCACGCCGATGAACCCGCTGAACCGCCACTGCCGGCGGACGCGCCGCTGCCAGCTTGAGCGCCTGAACCTGCAGTACCGCCTGATCCGGCACTGCCCGCGTCGCTGCCCCCGCGACCCGCCGACCCGGCTTCGCCCACCATGCCGCCCGAACCGCCCATGGCGTTGCCGTCGCCGGTGCCTGCATCGGGCGCCGCACGGCGGTTGTTGTCGTCGTCGTTGGAGTCGCACGCGAGCGGCACCGCCAGGCCGAAGGTTATGCACAGCAATCGAGGTCCCATCAACGAACGCATGGGCGGAAGTCTAGCGCAAGGAGGCAGTCGAGTCTGCGGCTTCGGCGGTGGCCACGGAGCCGGCAACCGGCGGCCTGACGCGCCGGGCTGACGCTCGTGTCAGTCACGTCCGGTGAACTGGTTGGTTTACGCGTCCCCGCAGTTCACGCGCGGTGGGCGCGACGCTCGGGGTGTTCCGCGGTACAGTTGACGCTCATGTCCGTCGCTCACCCCTCACGAGAATTGCACGTCGTTCGCTTCCGCTACCTACGTCGAAAAGCCCGTCGACCGCTGGGTCTACTGCTGATCGATACGTCAGCGTCGACCGGCGGAGCATTCGTTGCGACGTTTGAACTCACCTGCGCAGACTGCGCATGCAGTCCGTGACATCAGCGGCATGACGGATTTTCTCAAACGAGCCATCACCGCCATCGACCAGCGGGACGCGCAGACGGTCGAATTTCTGCGCGACGAGATGCGAGCCGAGTTCATCGAGGGCCTGCTCGCGACGTGGCGCCAGTCGCTGCCGTGGGATGCCAAGGACTTGTACGTCGCGCTGTTGATGGACCAGAGCGACGCGCGGATCGAAACGGTCATGCAAGACGCGCTGGCGTCGCCGAGCGTCGAGAGCCGCGCGTACGCCGTCGTGTATCTAGATTCCAGCACGCACTCGTTTCCGAGCCTCCTCTCCGCTGGAGGCTGGGTCGATCCCGCCAAGGTCGACGCCGCAGTCGCGAGCTATCGCCAGCGCGCCGGCCTTGTCGACACGCGGCCCAAGTGTCCGGCGTGCGGCGCGCATACCGAACCCGCCGACTTGAGCTGTCGATTTTGTCACCAGAGTTTGCGCGACGATCCGCACCGCGATCCGGGCGTGTTCTTCAGTCAAGGTGGGCACTACGAGCTGCGCACCGGGACGCCGGCGAGCAAGACCGATCCGGAGTTCACGCAGCCGGCGAGCGTGCTCAAGGCGCCCGGCGCGGCGATGAAGTTCAAGTCGCTGGACGGTCCGTTTGGCCCGGACCGCGGGTTCGTCGTGCAGCTGATCCGTCTTGAGGGCGGTACCGAGACGATTGTCACCTCGAGCACGAATCCGGTGAATCCGAACAGCAACGTGCTGTGGAAAGGCTGGACGATCCCCAAGCGCGCCGACTACGAGATTCGAGTCTTTGACGCGCGCAACAACGGGATGCTGGGACAGGCGCGCTTTCGCATCGTGTGATCCCGGGGGCCAGTTTGGGCGCAGGCGCGAAGACGCGCGGGTCCATCAGGTGCCGTGAACCGGTCTGGCGCA
>JAUIKB010001154.1 GCA_030430975.1 Polyangia bacterium | reverse complement strand
GTCCAGCGGCTCGGTAAAGGTCGGGGGCCTCGACGTCGTCGAGGATCCGGACAAGGTGCGCCAACAGGTGGGGTACCTGCCGGACACGCCGCCGCTGTATGGCGATATGCGCGTAACGGAGTACTTGAGCTACGCAGCGCGGCTGCGCGGCGTGCAGGAACCCAATATCGCCAAGCGGGTCAGCGAGGTCGAGAAGCTGACCGGCATCCGACGGGTCGCTTCCGAACTCATCTCAACGCTATCGCACGGATACCGGCAGCGCGTCGGGATCGCTCAGGCGATCGTGCACAACCCGGCCCTGGTGGTGCTGGATGAGCCGATCTCTGGCCTGGACCCGCGGCAAATCGTTGAGATGCGCAAGTTGATCAAACGACTCGGCGGCGAACACACCGTTATTCTGTCGAGCCACATTCTGAGCGAGATCAGCGAAACCTGCGACCGGATCCTAGTCATCCGCGACGGCAAAGTCGCTGCTGACGGCACTGAGGCCGAGCTGCGGAAACGGCTCGCGGGGGGCCAGCGGGTCGAAGTCACCGTACGCAGTACCGACATCGACCAGATTGAGGCGATCCTCGAACCGATCGGCGACGTACACGTGCTCCGGACCACGGAATCGGAGCTGACTGTGACCGTCGATTGCGACGCGGACCGCAGGCCCAAAATCGCCGCTAAACTGGTCGAAGCGGACATCGACCTGCTGGCGCTCGGAGTAGCGGAGCGCGAACTCGAAAGCGTGTTCTTGAAGCTGTCCGAGGCAGACGGATCCGACGCTGATTCGGAGGACGCCGAGCCGACACCCGGCGCGAAGCGGCAACAGGACGAGGAAAAAAACCGTGAGCCCGAGTCGGACGACGATGACGACGACGACGAGCCGGAGAGTGGCCGATGAACGCTTGGTTGATCGCACAACGCGAAATCCGCAGCTACCTGCGCTCGTGGCTAGGCGCCGCTGTCGTGGCGGGCATGCTGTTGATCGATGGCCTGTGGTTCTATGCGAACGGGTTGAACGCCGAAAAACTGCTGTCGGCACAGGTGCTTCAGGAATTTTTCTACGCAGCTAGCGGAACGACCATGGTGGGCGCATTGCTGCTCAGCATGCGCCTGGTCGCCGAGGAGCGACAGACCGGCACGTTGACGCTACTGACGACGTCTCCGATCTCCGACGGTGAGATCGTGATCGGAAAGTTCCTCTCGGTGTTTGCCGTGATCCTGACGGCGACGCTCGTGTCGCTCTACATGCCGCTGTTGATCTTCGTCAACGGCAAGGTCAGCGTCGGGCACATCGCGGTTGGGTACTTGGGCATCGCGCTGCTCGGCTCCGCGGCCGCGTCGATCGGCCTGTTCGCATCGTGCCTAACGCGATCGCAAGCGCTCGCGCTGGTCGTGGGGGCAGTGATACTCGGCGTGTTGCTGTTGCTGTGGCTGGTAGCTCGAGTGGTCGATCCGCCGCTCAACGATGTGCTTGGAGAACTCGCTCTGCATCATGAACACCAAAAAGCGTTCATGTTGGGCATTCTCGATCTTCGTCACGTCGCGTACTACCTCGCGGTTACATTCTTCTTCTTACTGGCTTCGAAAAAGGCACTCGAAGCGCGGAGGTGGCGATGAGCCCGCCCGAGAAAAAGTCGGCCAACGCCGAAAACCTCGGGACGCCCAGCTGGGTGCTGCCGGTGTTTCTCGTCGGTCTGGTGCTGGTGTTCCTGGGCGAGCGAGTGCTCTCGGTTCTGGAAACCGGGCGCCTGGTCGCTAGCGGGCTCGGTGCGATCCTCCTCGTCGGCGCGACGGCAGCGCGCTTCATGCCCAAGTGGCGCGTCGGCGGCGAACGCAAGGCGATCGAAACGCTGCTAGCGGCGCTGTCGGCCGTCG
>JAUIKB010000125.1 GCA_030430975.1 Polyangia bacterium | reverse complement strand
GCGCGGAGCCGAGCGTACGGCCGGTTGCGCCCGTTTCGTCACCCGTACGGGCACACCGTGCCGAGGGCGAAGCGTCGCTTCGGGAAACGGCACGTCCTCACGGATGCATTCGAACCGGAAGCGCCGAATCAACACGGCGAGCGCGAGCTGCGCCTCCATGTAGGCGAAGTGGTTGCCGATGCAGATGCGCGGACCGGCGCCGAACGGGATGTATGCGTAGCGATGTCGCTCCGCCTCGGCCTCGGGCAGGAATCGGTCGGGATCGAACACGGTGGGGTTCGGCCATAGCGACGCACGACGATGCAGGGCGTACGGTGAGACCAGCACGTTGGTGTTGTGGGGCAGTTCGTAACCACCGATCGTCACCGGACCGTCGCAGTCGCGTCCCCACATGTACACCGGCGGGTACAAGCGCAGCGCTTCGCGAAACACGCGCAGGCACAGGCCGAGCTTGGGCAGGTCAGCCAGCGTCGGATCGCCGCCGAGCGCGTCGACCTCGCGCTCAAGCGCATCGCGAACGTGCGGGTGGCGGCTCATCAAATAGATCGACCAGGCTAGGCCCGAGGCGGTCGTCTCGTGGCCCGCGACAAACAGCGTCAACACCTCGTCGCGCACCTGTCGGTCGCTCATGCGCGAACCGTCCTCGTCGTCGCGCGCCTCGAGCAGTCGTGACATCAGGTCGCCCGGCGCGTTCTCGGCGTCGCGACGCTCGTCGATCATGCGCTGCACGCGGTTGTCGAGCACCTCGATCGCTTTCTTGAGCTCGCGACCGCGCTTGCCGACCAGTACCAACGGACCGCGCAGGCGATCGATCGCCGTCTGAACGGTCGGCTGCAGCGCGGCGGGAAAGCGATCGTACGAATTCACCAGACGGCGCCGCGCGAGCACGTGCGCGATCGAAAACGGCCGCCCCATCTGCCAGCCGGTCCACGACAACGCTGTTGTGAGCGCTTCGCCTATTTCGTCAGCCTCCGTGAACGTGTCGGCGTCGAACAGCGTTTTGCCCGCGACCGACATCGCCAGGCGCGTCGTTTCGTGCAGCAGCTCCAGCGACTGCCCGTCCTGCCAGCTTTCGCACGTGCGCAACGCGTTGCCGGTCATGTCGCGGGCGTATTGTTCCAGCGCGCGCGGCGTGAACATCGGCGCCATGAGCTTGCGCTGACGGGCCCACAGTTTGCCGTTCGACGTGAACAGGCCCTCGCCGGCCAGCGGGAACAACGCGAAGCGCAGCATGCCGGACTTGTGAAACTGCCGGCCGTGCTCGACCATCGCCTCCTGAATCAGCGCCGGGTCGTTGACGACGACGCCGTTCACGCCTCTCAGCGGGAGGCGCAGTCGGTGGATCGGAGCATCCAGGCTGGCGAGCTGTTCCAGCATGCCGATACGATCGTTGCGAAAGTCGGCGTTGTGTCCCATTCGGCCTTCGCCCCCCGGGGCGTACGGCATGGTGTCGATATGCATGGCGACGCCAGCGTAATGCTCGGATCGCTACTCCGCGAGGGTCGTCGCCAGAGTTTTTGGATCGTCGGTGATGATGCCGGCGACCCCAAAGTCGATCAACAGGCGCATCTCTTCGGGATCGTTGATGGTCCAGACGTGCATTCCGACGTTGACCCGTTTGCCGCGGGCGACGGTTTCTTTCGTTACGACGTCGACACCGAGCTGTTGGATCGGAACCTGCAAGAACTGCGCTGGCGGCTCATAGTCCGGCTCGGTGTCTTCCGTCACGCCGATGAACTCGATGACCTCGGCCAGACCATAGCTGGTGCGGACCGAGGGCGCTGTGGCGCGAAATTCCTGAATCGTCTCGTCATTGAACGACGCCACCACGACGCGATCCTGCAGCCTTCGATCCTCGAGCAGCTTCGCGAACGCAGGCACGATGCTCGGCTCGCTCTGTTTGATCTCGATCACGAACCAGGCGTCCGGGTAAGCGCTGAAGATCTCCTCGGGTGTGGAATCGTGATGCCCTTGCCGCGTTCGGGGAACGTCTGACCGTCGGGCGAGAACCGATACGCGGCGTCGAGTTTCCGAAGCTGCTCGAACGTCATCTCCTTGACCGCGCCGGTGCCGTCGGTCGTTCGGTCGACCGTATCGTCGTGCAGCACCACGAGCCGGCCGTCGCTGGTCGCGTGGAGATCGAACTCCAGAGCATCGGCGCCTTCGTCGAGCGCGAGCTGAAATGCCGGCAGCGTTTCTTCGGGAGCGTTCTTCTTGCCGCCCCGGTGCGCGATATTCAGTGTGCGCTGCTGCTCGAACAGGTCCTGCGGAGACGGCTGCGATGGTTCGGCGGAATCGTCGCTCGAGCAGCCCGCGCACAAGGCCGCAGCGAGCAGGAGCGCGAGCGGTTTGAAATCGAGAATCGTCATGGAGCGGACCCGGGGTATCGTGTCGGCGATGGCGACACCCGCGGCCGAGGTCGAGATCGATATCGACTTGGTCGCGCGGCTGCTCGGCGAGCAGGCGCCTGAGTATAGTTCGCTTCCGCTCCGGCCGGTGGGGCATGGCTGGGACAACGCGATGTTTCGCATCGGCGACGAACTGGCCGTGCGTTTACCTCGGCGCGCGGTGGCGGTGCCCTCGATGCGGGTCGAGCTGACGTGGCTCGCGACGCTGCCGGATCTGGGAGTCGCCGTGCCGAAGCCGACCCTCGCAGGCGAACCGTCAGCCGAGTACCCGTGGCCGTGGTCGATCGTGCCGTGGTTCGAGGGCGAGGCGCTGGGCGTGTCGGCGCCCGACCCGAGCGAGGCTGCGCGGCTCGGCGACGTCTTGCGCCGGCTGCATCGCCCGGCACCGGACGACGCGCCGTCAGATCCGCACGCCGCGACCGAGCCCGCGCGCCGGCCCGCCGACATCGAGCAACGGATCGCGCGGGCGAGCGAGCTGTTGAGCGCGCGGGGCGTTGTCGGAAAGCGCCTGCAGGGGATCTGGCGACGCTACGCCGACCAGGGGCCGAGCCAAGCGCGCAGCTGGGTGCATTCCGATCTGCATCCGCGCAACCTGATCGCGCGCGACGGAAAAGTGGTCGCGTTGATCGACTGGGGCGACCTGTGTGCGGGCGATCCCGCCAACGATCTCGCTGCGGCGTGGCTGCTATTCGATACTGACGAGCGCCGAGCTTTCTTCGACGCCTACGGGCATATCGCCTCAGAGCTGATCGACCGCAGCGTCGGCAGGGCGGCTACGTTCGCGACCGTCCTGTTTCTGAACGGTCTTGAGGACGACCCCGTGTTTGAGGCGATCGGTTTCGCGGCGTTGAAGCGTCTCGTGGAGTCCGAGTAGTGGCGGCTCCGAACGCTGACGTATCGATCCCGGCGCAGCTCGTGCGCCGTCTGCTTACGGCGCAGGCGCCTCAGTACGCGGAGCTGCCGCTGCGCGAGGTCGCTCACGGCTGGGACAACGTGATGTTCCGCCTCGGCGATCAGCTGGCGGTCCGTTTGCCACGACGTGAAGTCGCCGCCCGTCTCACGGCGGGTGAACAGCGATGGCTCGGCGAGCTGCCGAGCGATCTGGGCATTCCGATCCCGGTCCCGCGCTTCGTGGGTGAACCAGGCGAAGGCTTTCCGTGGCACTGGAGCATCGTGCCGTGGTTCGACGGCGAGACGCTCGATGCGCGGGAGCTACGCGCCGGGGAGGCTGAACGCCTCGGGCGGTTCTTTCGACGTTTGCACCAGCCGGCACCGGACGCAGCCCCGACGAACCTGTTCCGCGGCGTGCCGTTCTCCGAGCGGCCGCCGGGTATCGACGATCGCATCGCACGCTGTGAGGATTGGCTACAGGCGCACGGATTCGAGGCACGCATGCTGCCAGCGATGTGGCGGCGCTGCGCGAGTGTACCGGTGGACGGAGGGCGACGCTGGCTCCACGGCGATCCGCATCCGAAGAACCTGATCGCGAAGGACGGGCGTCTGGTAGCGGTCGTCGACTGGGGCGATCTGTGCGCCGGCGATCCGGCGACGGACCTGGCCGCGGCGTGGATGATCTTCGACGGCGACGCGCGGAGGCGTTTCTTCACCGCGTATGGATCGAACGATACGAACTTGCTCGAGCGCGGCCGAGGCTGGGCGATCACTCTCGGCACGCTATTGCTGCTGACGGGCCTAGACGACGACCCGGTGTTTCAAGCCGTCGGCGAACGCACCCTACGCGCGCTCCTGACGGATTGAAAACGGGGACAGTTGAAGCAATTCACAACACCTGACAGCGAGACCCGCGTCGCATGAGCGTCGACTTGAACGCCGTACACGGGACGTTGCGGGACGTGCGTCCACACGCCGAAGTTGCATTTACTGGGCGGTTAGGTGCCGCTGTTCGTGAACTGTGGGGACGCGTAAACCAGTACACGGGACGTGCGACCGCACATCACGGCGCGGTTTACTGTGAGGCTTTCCGCGGTGTGGACGTTGGCGTGCTTTTTGTAAACGTCCGCTGATCGCGTGGGCGGCGACCGCTTAACAGAACGCGACGGCCCCGCGGTGCTCGATGCTCAGTCGCGCGTACACCCGGCGCAGGTAATGCAGGAACGAATACGGATACCTCTCGCAGGCGGCGCGGGATTCGAGAACTGGCAGCGATACTGGTTCCGAATGCTGAGGCAGACCCTGCTCGTCGAGGACGGCGTTGATGGCCTCCAACTCTTCACGCACCCAGGCGGCGCCTTCTTCGTCCTCCGACATCAAGTCCGCGAGCACGCCCACCACGATTCCCAATCCCATGCCTTAGCGTATCGCACCTTTTGGGGCGTTGGCGTCTGGTTCGGCGACCGGCGCCGGCCTCTACCAGCTGGCTCGGCGCGTTGACGCGGCATGCACCCGAGTCCTAGCGTACTGCTGTGCTGGAAGTTCTGACAGCGCTGAACGAAGAGAACTACGGCGTGGTGGTCGAGCTGTGCGAGCGGTGCCGCGAGCCGCGTGCCCAGTTCATCATCATGACATACGGCGTTTGGGCGGGCGACAACGTGCTGAATGGAACGAAGCCCACCAACTTCTGGAACCTGCGCTGTGTCTTTTGTCGCCAGGAGCGCGAGTACGAGCGGTCGCGGTACGTGCGGGCTCTCGCCGCCGTCCAGGCCCGGCAGATGTCCACCGAACAGGGCCTGGCGGAAACGAATCCGTCGCTGCACAGAGTCTGGCGATTGCTTAGCCCGCCCGCGCGGACGGAGGTGCCGGGCTATCGGAACCCGGCGGGCTCCGAGTTCGTCGGCTACCACGACTGTTTGCAGATGCTGCGCGAGCTGGCACTGGCGGGACACGACGTCGACGCGATTTGCAGAGAGATCGACGACTGGAAAAGCGCCCCGCAATACCGATTGGACGCCTTGCCCGGTGAGGTCCGCGCGTACTGGTGGTCCAAAGGATCCCCGGGGGCTCAGTTCGTGACGTCACCGTTTGCTTGGAACCGGGGTCCCGCCGGCGTTGCTTAGCGACTGCGCGAGGTGACGTGAACCGGTCGACCGTGGCCAGCGTGTGCTCCAGATTTACGGGTCATGTCTCGCGGGGGCGGATTTCGGCGGTCATCGGGAAGCGTTTCGTGCGGCGGTGTCGGGCGAGCAAGCGCACGGGGCTCGTCGGCAGCGCGGCGCAGTAGTCGACGAAGCCGGGCAGGGCCGCGAACGTGCGTTCGGCTGCGACGAAGTGCGGGTCGTCGCGGAGCGTGCTCGGTCGCACCATGTCGGCGGGCCGCTCGCCGCGGCGGTAGTTGCGGACGTATTCGAGGAGTCGGCCGTGATATGCCGGGTCCTCGACGATCGCGCCAATGGTGCCCGCGCGCTCGTGGGTTCCGTCGACCATGGCGGCGACGTCGGCTTCCAGCCGGTCCAGGCCATCGGGGAACATCTCGAGCAGCTGCAGGTCGTAGATCGGATTCAGATGCACGACCTGCATGACGTGCCCGATGATGGTGTCGCGCTCGGATAGAAATCCAGTTGGATCGATGACGGACACCGGGTCGTCGAGGAAGCGCAACACCTGGTGGAAGTTGAAGTCGATGCCCTGCGACTCGTAGTAGTCGCGCGCCGCCGGAACGATCACGAATCGCACCATGTCGAGCGCGCCGAATATCAGCTGCGCTCGAGTGGGGCGCCGTTCGATGTAGCCGCGCTCTTGCAGTGTCGTCAGCCGGCGCTCGAGTTCGTCGGCGTCGCCGTACAGTCGCATGGTGCGGACGAACCGCCGCGCCTTGGCCTGGACTTGGCGCGGGCCGCCGACGGCTTCCTTGAGCAGCCGCAGCGGGCCCGCTGACTGACGCAGCGTGCCAGAGGACACCGGGCGTGATGTGCTCGAGGTCACCGGGTTGCCCACCGCCCCGCCCAGTAGACGAATCGGAAGTCGACAGCGGGGAGCAGGCCGTTGTCGGAGCCGCCGTTCACCTGATACGGGTTGGAACGCCAGTAGTAGTTGCTGTGCGGGCGGATGCGCATGGGTACGGGTTCCAGCGACACGAGTGTGTCGCCGCGGCCCTCGTAGCCCAGCAGTGTCAGCTTCGTGCCGTCGACGGCGGTGCAGTCGGTGCTTTGGACCTCGGCGTCGTCGCAGTTTTCGATCGTTTGACTGAAGAACGGCGGGTCAGGGAATTCATCGAGGGTGTTTAGTCCGCGAGCCAGCGCGTCGGCGTCCGGCTTTCCCGTTGCGGCGGCCCACGCCGTGCTTCCGGCCTGGGTGGCCGCGTACACGATGTCGTACAAGCTCTGACCCTGCTCGACCGGTTGTCGGTCCTTGCCCGGTCGGGCGTACGCGGCGCTTTCGGTGGCTTCGACCACGGCCGCGCGGGCCGCCTCATGGCAAAGATAGCGGCTAGCGATCCACGCTGCCGTGAAGACCATGTTGTAGCCCGAATAGTTCGACTTCACGCCTAGGTCGAGGCCGATCATTTTGTCGCGTGACAACTCGTGGAGGCGACGAGCTTCGATGAGCTGATCGTACAGATACGAATCGTGGTCGGGATCTTCGGCGACGTAAGCGAACCCGCCGACGATGCCGAGCGCCATGAGCGCTTGAAATCCGGACTGAAAGCCGGGCACGTACACACGGTCGAGCCCGTCTTCATGCAAGAGTCCGTGGTACGTCGGGCGTCCGTCTGCGTCCCAAATGAGAAGGTCGTGCCCGTCGGGTCCGACGCGTCGGAGCGACGTGAGGATAGCGCTGGCGTCCGCTTGTAGCCGTGACTTGAGCGCTGAGTCGATAGCGTCGTCGTCGCGGATCACTTCCCACGTGGCGGCGTAGCCGAGCGCCCAGCCGACGATCATGTCTCGACTGCACGAATCCTCCCAGATGACGTTTGGGTACTCGCCCGAGTTGTCGTCGCGCCACGTGCCGTTGTTCTTTTCTTCGGGGAGCGGGTCGCCGGCGCTGTTCTTTAGCGGCACGGTTTCATAGCTGTCCGAACCGGGCACGTCTTTCAGGTGCCAGCCTCGAGCGATGACGCCGGGTACGCCCGTGACGCGGGTAGCGAGGTGGAGTGCGTCCAGATTGGCGATGACGTGAGCGCGTGCCACATCGAGTTCAGCGCAATCGGAGCCGTCCGTGCGCAACGTCGCGTAGCGATAAGCGTCCGCCGCGATGCCGTTGCCAGCGTAGAGTCCGGCGACCTTGCCCCACCATGAGATCGATTCCGCCGGCGTCTTGCCGCTGGTAGCGGCGTAGTCCCAGCCGTCGGTGTCCTGTACGAACTGTCGAATGCTCTCACGCTCGTCGGTTAGGTTGGGAGCGATGACGATGTCCGCGTTGACCCCCGCCGCGTGGGCGTTCAGGGCGTGGAACTGTCGATCGAAGCGCCGGGCCTTGATCGCGAGCGCCGAGTCGAAGCCGGCGGCGTTCGGTCCGGGAATGAGCGTCGCTCGAGCGGTGCCTGGTGAGCCGCATGCTGCGGGCGGCGGCGACCCGCCCCGGCACGCCGCGGCGCTGTAGCCGTCGGGAGCGTCGCTGGCGGCATCGGGCGTAACGTCGATCCCGGCGTCGCCCGACGCATCGATCCCGGTATCGCTCCCGGCGTCGGCGGTCGACGCCGGATCAGCTTGAGTATCATCCGAGCACCCGCTGGCCATGAGCAGGAGCGCGCCGAGCAAGCCGGCAGCTGAGAAACGTGCGCGATGCATCGACGCTAGCTTGCCGGGTTTGCACGGCGGGCGCCACCGATGTTGGCAACGGCCGGCTTCGACCAAGGGCTACCCGTTGACGCGCGCCCGCGGTGGCTCAAGGTTGGCGGCCGATGACGCTCGATTTGCACTCCACCAAACAACTGAACGACGGACGACAGATGCCGCGCCTGGGGCTCGGAGTCTGGCAAAGCACTGGCGGTGACGAGATCGTTGCCGTGGAGCACGCGCTGAAGTCTGGCTACCGACACATCGACACGGCCGCGATCTACAAGAACGAGGAAGGCGTTGCGGAGGGAATTCGTCGGTCCGGTGTCGCGCGCAAAGATATCTGGATAACCACGAAGCTGTGGAATGACGACATCCGCGCCGGCAAGGCGCGCGACGGCTTCATGGCGAGTCTAGAGAGGTTGAAGGTTGATTACGTCGATCTCTATCTGCTGCATTGGCCCGTCCCCGGTATCGACCAGGCGTGGTCGGTACTCGAGGCGCTGCAAGGCGAAGGGCTGGCCAAGAGCATCGGAGTCAGCAACTTCCAGTCGAATCATCTCGACGGCTTGATCAAGGGTTCGAAGGTGACGCCGGCGGTGAATCAAATCGAATGGCACCCGTACCTGCAGCAGGCCGAGCTGGCCGCACAGTGCGCTACACTCGGCATCGCTCTTGAGGCGTGGAGTCCCCTCGTGCAGGGCAAGTTCAAAGACGACCCGCTGTTCACGGAGATCGGACGAGCGCACGGCAAGAGCGCCGCCCAAGTCTTGATTCGCTGGCATCTGCAGCGCGATGTGATCGTCATTCCGAAATCGGTCACGCCGAGTCGCATCGAAGAAAACGCAGACGTGTTCGACTTCGAGCTCACCGAGGTCGAAATGAAGCGCATCGATCAGTTGGAGAGGGACGGGCGCGTCGGTCCGCACCCGAGTCACATCACGTTCTAGCGATTGATTCGGTAATCGAGGTTCAGCGCGCTGGGCCGATCAACGCGTTGAGCCAGCGTGTCGTAGACGCGATGGGAGTCGTGCGGCATCCACACCCGCCGTCATCGGAGCCCGATGCCGCTGAGTTGGAGGTGCCCGCTGCTCCGCCGCCGGTTCCTCCTGTCGGTGAACCACCGGACGCACCGGCTCCGCCGCCGGTCGAGCCACCCACGCCCGAACCGCTGCCGCCGCCGCCACTACCGCCGCCGCCGGGAGGCAGCGAGTCACACGGGTCGGCGTTTTGTGCTGACTCGTAAAGGTGCGGGGCCGCCAACGTGTACGCATTGTGGAGCAGCAGATAATCGAGGCCGTTGTAGGTTCGACCTTCGCTGTTTTCGGTTCCGACGTACGCTTCGGACTTCTCCCGAATGAAGCGGTTGGATGTCGTGAAACCGTGGCTCGCAGCAGGGCCCGGCCACGGCGATACGGGTTCGGCGCCAGCGGGCAGTTCGTCGAGCATCGCGCGGCTGCGATCGACGACTGGATCCCGGGTCGCACACCAGTTCGCCGCGGCGTGACCGTGCATGACTGGGAAGACCACGCCGTAGAACGGCCAGTCGTGACGGGGTGCGAGCTCGGTGAGCGCCTTGGCGGTATCGGCCTCCCATCCTACGCCCACAGTGGCGATGGCCATGGCCATGTGCATGTTGGTCGGGTTGACGTATGAGATGCCGTTGGGGTCCGTCCCGAGCGGCCAGATGCTGTCCGACAGCGGGTCTTGAACCGGCTCATAGCTAGCGTCGGTGATGAACGAAATCGCTCGCTTGGTCCCGAGGGAGAACGGCCCAGCCGACGGGCCGCGCGCCACGTCGCGGTTTCCGCAGGCGGGGTTTTTGATGACCCAGTTATCTTTTGCCACGTGGGTGACCATCCGCTCGGCTTGTTCTATAGCCCACGCCCGCAGCGGCGTGCCGTTCTGAGCAACGCTCGCAGGGACGAGTGCCTTGATCAGCCCGATG